>JBBRIB010000107.1:0-8433 GCA_038221745.1 Verrucomicrobiales bacterium | reverse complement strand
AAGCGCATCAAGCGGCCACGTTTTCTCAGAAACGTCTGCGTGGCCTTGGGGAACACGGGAACGATGGAAGACCTCCCCGCCTTGGAACTTGCGGCGGCAGACGAGGATCCACTCATCGCGGAGCATGCCCGCTGGGCGGTGAAACGCTTGCGTGCCCGGCACCCGTGATCTCTCAGCGGAAGAGATTTGGCAGCGCCATGGAGAACCATGGGATGTAAGTGATGAGCATCAGCGCCACGATCATTGCGATGAAGAACGGGATCAGGGCCGGGGTGACTTTTGCGATGGTCGTCTTGCCCACACCACATCCCACAAACAGGCAGGTGCCGACGGGCGGGGTGCAGAGACCGATGCATAGATTGGTAATCATGATGATGCCGAAGTGCAGCGGGTCCATTCCGGTGGCGGTGACCACGGGCAGAAAGATCGGGGTGAAAATCAGCACGGCTGGAGTCATGTCCATGAACGTGCCGACGATGAGGAGTAGCACGTTGATCGCTAGAAGCAGCAGGATCGGATTGTTCCTGAAAATCCCCAGAGCCTCGCTGACGGCCTGTGGGATATTCTCCATGGTGAGCAACCAGGACATGCTGGAGCTGGCACCGATGAGCAACATCACCACGGCGGTGGTGATGCCGCTTTTCAGGAGGATCTCGGGAAGTTCCGAGAGTTTTACCTCACGATAGAAAACCACGGCCAGCAGGAAGGAATACGCCACCGAAATAACGGCTGCCTCGGTGGCGGTGAACAAACCTGAGAGGATCCCGCCGATGACGATGAGGATGAGCAACAGGCTGGGAAGAGCGCTGACGAAGGTTTTGAAGATATGCGGCCAGCTCGATTTCTCCTCGCCCGTGAGCTTGTTTTTCCGCGCCCATAAATAGCTGGCCACCATGATGCAGAGGCCGACGAGAATTCCCGGAATAATGCCCGCAAGGAACAGGCCGATGATCGAGACGCTGCCTGCAGCCACGGCATAAACGATCATGATATTGCTGGGTGGGATGATCAGACCGGTGGTGGCCGCAGCCGTGGTCAGGGCCACGCTGAATTCTCTGGGATACCCTTTGCGGCGCATTTCAGGAATCATGAAGCCACCCACCGATGAGACGGCTGCGGTGGCGGAACCGGAAATCGAGCCGAACAACATGCAAGTGAGTGTGTTCACATAAGCAAGGCCACCGGGAAAGCGGCCGACGAGTGCCGCCGCAAAATCGATTAAGCGGGCTGCGATGCCTCCCTGGCCCATCAGCATGCCGGAGATGATGAAAAATGGAATCGCCAGCAGGGTAAAGCTATCGATGCCATTGCTGATTTTGAGTGCCATCACAAACCCCGCATCGCCGCCGTTCGCGAGAATACAAAAGAAGGTGGAGAGGGTGATGGCCACTGCGATAGGGACATCCAGCATCAGCATCACGATAAAGCTGATTAACAAAATAATGATGATCGCGGTCATGATAGGTTTTCTTGTTCGGTGGGATCCTGATCGTGGACATCAAGCTCGCCTTTGAAGGCTTTGGCGAGGTTGATGAGGCCGAACAGGACCGTGAAGGCACCGCTGAGAGGCACGGCGAGATAGACCCAGCCTTTGCGGATGCCGAGGGCAGGTGTCTCCTGGCCCATTTCCAAAGTGCGCTGCATCAAGGCCCAGCCGCCGCCGCAGAGGATCACAACGGCGAAGAAAAGCACGACGAGGCAGGTGAAGACTTTCACCCAGCGGCGGGCATCCGGGTCCAGCTTGCCGACGAAATAGTCCATCCCGAGGTGGCCGTTTTTTCCAAATGCAAGCGCCGCGCCTAACAGCCCCACCCAGATCAGCAGGAAGCGGGCAAGTTCTTCCGTCCACGGGCTTTGGCCGCTGGGCAGGAAAAACGCGTGGAACCGGTGGGCTTCAAACAACCACGCGCGGAAAGTTCCCAGAACCCGTGAAAGCACACCCCAGAGAACATCAAAGACGAGAACGGCCATCGCAACGATGATCAAAACTTCTAACAGCCGGATCAGGTTACGGTAGATGAGAGGAATCATTGTGCGGAGGATGGGCGGGTGGAACGAGCGATTACTTCACGGCCCGGATGCGCTCTAACAATGCGCTGACGGGTGTGCCATCGTAGTCCTTGTAAATAGGCTCCGCTTTTTTCACAAAAGCTTCGATGTCCGGCTCAATGACTTCCACGCCGGTGGCTTTGACCTTTTTGAGATCCTCCGCCGTGGTTTCTGCCCAGAGCTTTCTCTGGAAAATAGAAGACTCATCCGCCGCTTGCTGGACCCAAACTTTTTCCTGCTCGGAGAGAGAATCCCAGACGATGGTGCTGATGAGGACGATGTCCGGCACGCGGGTGTGGGCATTGAGGGTGAAATACTTGCTCACTTCGAAATGGCGGCTGGTGACAAAACTCGGCACGTTGTTTTCCGCCCCATCCACAGTCCCTTGGGCGAGAGCGGTGTATAGTTCACCAAACGAAATCGGCGTGGCGGAGCCGCCGAACACCTCGATCATGCGGATGGCGACGGGGCTGTTTTGGACACGGATTTTCATCCCTTTCAAGTCTTCCGGAGTTCGAATCGGTTTTTTGGTGGAGTAGAAATTCCGGCTACCAGAGTCATAGTAGCAAAGGCCCCGCAGCTTGCGGGCCTGCGGCTTTTCCAGCAGCCCATGACCGATCGGCCCGGTTAAAACATTCCAAAAATGCGCCTCATCGCGGAAAACATAGGGCAGGCCGAAAACTTGCATTTCTTGGACGAATCCTTCGAGCGGCGCGGTGGATGCCTTGGTGAGGGCCAGCGAGCCATTTTGCAATTGTTCCAAGCATTCGGTCTCGCCGCCGAGCACACCGCTGGAGTAAATTTCCAGTGATACTTTCCCGCCGGAGATGGCTTCGAGGCGTTCCTTCATGTGCACCATCGCCACATGCACCGGGTGTGAAGGGTCCAGCGCATGAGCCATTTTGAGAATCCGGGTGTTCGATGAATTGGCCGAACCCGCGCGGCTCAGATACCAGGAGAATCCGCCCGTGCAGACGAGCAGGCCGATCAACAAGCCAGCAATGAAAAAAGAAAGGTTTTTGCCCATGGCTGCGGCGATTAAAAATTGGCAAGCAAGATCGGGCAAGGGAAAACAATCACATGGAAGCCTCTCCGCCCCAAAAGGTGGCACGCCACCGGCGGGGGCGCATGCCAAAGGAACGCGAAGCCTTGGCCCTAGCGTGGGCCATCCGGCTCTCCTTGGCATCCAGCTTCCGCCCTGCCTTGGCACTCGGCCTAGGGCGAGGCCGCGCCACCTGCCGCCCGTAACAATTAGAAAGAACCAGGCTTTTATACCTCCTAGGTGAACTTTGGCGGAGCGAAGCCTTCGCGGTATTCGCGGCGGACGAGGGTCTCGCTGGCGATCTTATTATTTGTGAAAGTGAGGCTGGCTTTATCCCAGAGGAGTTCGCGGTTCGGGATGTGGCTGGCTTTTACGGCGAGGAGGGCGGCTTCGGTCATGCGCAGGGCATCTTTGAAGGGGGTGCGGAGTTCGGTTTTTTTACCGAGACAGTTGTCCACCCATGCATGCCAGTGATTGAGCTCGGGAAACTCGGGGAGCCCCGGCATTTCAAGGCCTTTGGTGAGCCGGCCATCGCGCCAGACCTCGATGAAGCCGCCGGCGCTGAGGGTGAGGATGCCATTTTCACAGACGACGACGGTCATGTTCGAATCGGCGAAATTTCCGGGCGGGAGGCCGATGGCAGCGCGGGAGACGGCTTGGCTACTATCGCTGTAGTAGATGGGGAAAACCTTGTTGGCGAATTTATCCGAAGCCACCGCATAGGTGATGGTGGAGTTACAGGGCCAGGCGTGGAAGAGTGGGTTTTCCGCTTTATAGCAATTGGTCTGAACGGCGATGGGAGAGACAAGTTCGTCGTAGCCGAAGAAGATGACGTCGAGGACGTGGCAGCCCCAATCGCCAAGGCCATTGGTGCCGTAGTCCCACCATGAGCGCCAGACGGTGGGGGCGAGGCCGGGGCGGTAGGCGTATTCCTGGTTGCCGCATTGCCAGAGATTCCAATCGAGATTGGACGGGGGTGCGCAGGGTTCCTCGACGATGCGGTCCAGCTTGAAGTAGGCGCGATCATCTGGCGAGCTGACCCAGACGTGGGCTTCTACGGCTTTACCCAGGACACCGCTGCGGAGGATTTCCACGGCGGCGCGGCGGCCTGGGAAGACCATGCGCTGATTGCCGAGCTGGGTGACGAGGGTGGGCTTGGCGGCGATGGCCCTTTCCATCATTGCGAGTTCCTCCAACTGATGGACGAGGGGCTTCTGGCCATAGACGTGTTTGTCGTTGGCCAGGGCGGTGAGCATGATGGGCGCGTGGCTGTGATCGGGAGTGGAGACGATGACGGCATCGAATTGATCGCCGTATTTGGCAAACGCTTCCCGATAGTCCGCGCACTTGAAGGCGTTGGGATGTTCTGCTGCGGCGGTGGCGAGGAAATTGGTATCCACATCGCAAATGCCGGCGATTTCCACGGACGGGTGGGAGGCGACCTGGTGGCGGTCTTCCGCGCCGATGGTGCCGACGACTCCGATGGAGAGGACGCGGAGTTTTGAATTCGCGGCGACGGCAGGCGCTTGCGCAAAGGAGCGGGCCGTGGTGGCGAGGCCGATGCCTGCGACTCCGGTGGTCCAGAGAAAGCGGCGGCGATTAAGTGGGTGATTCATATTTGGCTTCTACTTGAAAACAGGCAGGTTTATTTCATTTTCGACATCGTTTGAAAGATGGAAGTGATCATGAGATAGGCCATGGTGCCGATGAGGCCGGCCATGATGATCAGGACCACGGGCATGATGAGGGCCATGATGCGTTGGAGATCCTTATCGAGTTCCTTGTCGTAGCGCTCGGCGGCACGGCGCAGGGATTGATCGATTTTTCCCGTTTGCTCGCCGACGGAAATCATATCAATCAGCAGGGGTGGGAAGGCACCGTTGCGGATGAGCGCTTTGGAAAATGAGCGGCCATCGCCGACCTGATCGATGACTTTGTTCAGCTCGGCGCGGAGCGAGCGATTGTCGGTGGCATCGCGCGAGAGTTCGAGGGCGCGGAGGAGCGGCAGGCCGTTACCGACGAGGTTCGCCATGGTCTCGAGGAACTGGACGTAGAAGCGGCTGGTGATAACGGGGCCGATGAGCGGTAGCTTGAGCTTGATGCGATCCCAGGCGGGTTTGTTTGCCTCGTTGTCTTTCCATGCCTTGAAGAAGATGAAGGTGGCGATGAGGGTGAGCAGGATGACGAGCCACCATTTGCTGAGGAAGTTGGAAATCCAAATAAGGATGGCAGCGCCTAGCGGAATTTCGCCACCGCTGCTTTTAATGAGTGAAGTGAGCTGGGGGATGAGGGTGGTGACGAAAACGATGGAAACGCCGATGCCGGCGACGACGAGGAAGGCTGGATAGATCATCGCAAGGATGAGGCGGCTTTGCAGTTCTGCGAGAGTCTTGAGGTAGTGGGCCTGGCGTTTGAGAATATCGTCCAAAGCACCGGAGGCCTCACCGGCGGCGGCGAGCGAACAATAGAGCGGGCCAAAACTGGGGCTTACTTTTTTAAGAGCGGCAGAGAAGTTAACGCCATCTCTCACAATCTGGCGGATCTTGTAGGAAACCGCCTTGAGGTTGCCGAGTTCCTGGCGGTTTTCCATGGACTTGAGGGCCGGCTCCAACTGGAGGCCGGCGCTGAGCATGTCCGAGAGTTCCTCGGTGAAGAGCACGACTTCGGAGCGCTTGAGCTTGATCGGGCCATCGGGGATGGCGGCCTCCTTGGCCTCGGATTTGTCCTTGGCGTTTTGCGCTTCATTGGCGCGGCCCTTCGCGGTGTTGGCCGATTTTTTCTGAGGGACGGCGGCGCTTGATTCCTTGAGATTGACCGGCTGGAGTCCCTTGCGATCCAAGATCCGCAGAGCTTCTGGGCGATCTGCGGCATCGATTTCCCCGCTTGAAACGGTGCCGTTGGTGGCGAGGGCTTTGTAGGCGTAGAGCGGCATGGGGAAAGAGTTGGAAGTTATAGGTTAGAAGTTAGATGGGGCAGGTATTGGCATGTTGTTTCCAGTGGCCGCGTAAGCTTCGCCTTGGGCCGCTGGGTAAGAGTGTTTCTTCCAATTTACGAGTGGATTATTCAGCACCACCGATATCGGATGAGGTGACGGAGATGACTTCTTCGATGGTGGTCTCGCCTTTCATGACTTTATACCAGCCGTATTCGCGCATCGGGATGTAGCCATCGCGGATGGCTTGGGCGCGGAGTTCGTTGGACTGGGCGCGGTGGGCGACGAGTTCCTGCATGGGCTGGGTGATAAGGATGACTTCATAGATGGCAATGCGGCCGGAGAAGCCCGTCATGCGGCAGCGGTCGCAGCCTTTGGGTGAGTAAACCTGGCCAGGGATGTGAAGGGGGATGCCAAGGTCGCGGCGGTCTTGATCCGTGACTTCGCGGGGCACCTTGCAGTGCGAACAAAGTTTTCTCACAAGACGCTGGGCAAGGAAGGCGCGGACGGCGGCGGAAACAAGGAAGGGTTCCACGCCCATATCGACGAGGCGGCTGATGCCACCGAGGGCATCATTGGTGTGGAGGGTGGAGAAAACCAAGTGGCCTGTGAGGGAGGCGCGGATGGCGATTTCCGCCGTCTCGAGATCGCGAATTTCTCCGATCATCACGATGTTCGGATCGGCACGGAGGATGGAGCGGAGAGCGGTCGCAAAAGTCAGGCCGATCTCGTTTTTCACGGCGATCTGCATCACGCCGACGAGTTTGTTTTCCACCGGATCCTCCACGGTGACGATGCGGCGCTCGGGGTGGTTCACCTCGCTGAGGAAAGAGTAGAGGCTGGTGGATTTTCCCGAGCCGGTAGGGCCGGTGATGAGGATGATGCCGTTGGGCAGGTGGAGCAGGGACTTGATTTTATTCTCCACAAATGGCTCCATGCCGAGCTTGGCGATGTTGAATTTCTCTTGGTTGAGAAGACGCAGGGAGACGCTCTCGCCCTCCACGGTGGGGACGGTGGCGACGCGGACATCGATGGTGGCACCTTCGAATTGGAGGTTGATCCGACCGTCCTGTGGCACGCGGCGCTCGGCGATATCAAGGCGGGCCATGATTTTCAAACGGGCGATGACGGAGCTTTGCAGCGCCTTGATGTTTTCCGGCACGGCGACCTCAATGAGTCGGCCATCGATGCGGTAGCGGATGCGCAGATTGGTGCTGAGCGGCTCGACGTGGATGTCCGTGGCGCGTTGATCGAGCGCCTCGCGGATGATCTGGTTGACGAATTTGACGACGGAGGCTTCCTCGTCGTCGTCATTGTCGATGACGTTGGCTTCGTCTTCGCCGTGTTCGAGGTGATCGTAGTCGAAATCGCGGCCTTCGAGGATTTGTTCAAAGGTGTCCGCACCCACACCGTAAAGACGGCGGAGTGCTTCGTGAAGGCGCTTGCGGGAGGCCATGCACCAATCGATGGGCAGCGCGAGTTCCTGGGCAGCAGCTTGCCGGGAAACCAGGTTAAAGGGATCAAAAGTGCAAAGTTTCAGGCGTTTCTGATCGCCCTCGCCCTCGATGGCCACGGGGAGCAAACGGTGGCGCAGCGCCAAGCGTGGGCCACAAGCCTCGCGCAGAGGCAGCGGCACTTCCGCCATCGGAATGCTGTCCAGCCACTCCATTCCGAGGTCTTGGGCGAGTTCGCGCAGGTAGCGCTCCTCGTCCACCACGCCTGAGTCCAGCACGTCATCGATGGGAGAGCGCTGGCGGAGAGCGGACGCGCGCAACACTTCGGTGAGTGCTGGAATGTCGTCACAACCAGTGCGGCGGGCAGGTTCAATCAAGAGCTGGGTCATGGGTGGCGACGTGTTGTCGCTTAAAACCTCGCCGGGCGCAATCTTGTCTGTGCAATTTGCTTAAATAGGAGGTTTGAGGCTGAATGCTTAATGTTTCTTTAGTTTCCGGGCAGATGTTTCTAACAGACTTCTAGGAACGTGGGGTTATGAAACAACGCTTGAAATCAATGATGGCCTCTACAGGGAAGCCAAGGCTCATGCTTCGCTCACGGGGCAGAAAATGAAGGACTTGATGACCAAAGGCTTGCGTCTTGCCTTGTTTCCGGAGCTAGCGATTAGCGGACCCGCCGCGCCCGCCGCATCCCGCAAATTGGCGGAGTGCTTCGCCGAGGCCGATTCGGTAATGCAATCCAAAAGGTAAGGCGGCACCGCCGGGGCAGCAGGGGAAGGCGGGGAGAAATGCACGCCTCGGAAAGGCCGGAACGGCTGCTCCGGAATCACTCTTTCACCACTCATTCGCATGCGCTCCCGGCGGTAGCGCCCCGCCTATGCAGCCGGGCTCGCGACTTCAAGACGCGGGTGCCTTCCAGATCAAGCGCACGGCATCCAGTCGGACGCGGGCGCTTT
>JBBRIB010000106.1:0-8456 GCA_038221745.1 Verrucomicrobiales bacterium | reverse complement strand
ATCAGGTGATTGACCATTTCCGCATCGGTGATGGTGATGTTTTCCATCCTCGCGATTTGCTGGAGGATGAAATTGGTGCGCAGGTTCGTGATGGCCTGATGGCCTGCGCTAGCGAAGATTTCAGTTTGCTGGGATTCGATTTCTTCCTGGCTCATGCCGGATTGCACCCCTTTTTGCACCATCGCATCGGCTTGGCTTTGGGTTTCCTGCATCACCAGATCATCGGGCAGTTCAAACTCCACAAGGGTATTGAGATGGGCAACCATTTGGCTGACCTTTTGATCGTCGATCTTGCGACCGCGCTCGGCTTGCATACTTTCCCGGATCATCGTCTTGATTTCCTCCATGGTCTTGCCGGGAGCAAGACGGTTGGCCATTTCGTCATCAAGTGCCGGAAGCACCGCCGTTTTGAGTTCCTTGACGGTGGTTTGAAAACTGATTTCCTTGTTGCGGAGGTCTTCCACAGGAAAGTCTTCCGGCAACGTCACGGTGATTTCCTTGGTGTCTGCGGGGTTCAGGCCCACGAGCTGCGGGGTGAATCCCGGCAGGAAGGCTTTTTCATCCAGACGGACCCAAAATCCCTCACGGCCTGTGAGATAGCCCGCAGGTTTGCCGAGAAATTCCTCCGTCGGCTTACCCTCAACAGTCGAGGTGTAATCGAGGACTGCAAAGTCCCCCATTTCCGCGCTGCGGCCTTCGATATCCGTGAAATCGGCAAAGCGCTCTTGCAGCGCGGTGAGCTGGCCCAGGATTTCCTCTTCAGGCACATCGGGCGATGGGACTTTGATCTCGATGCCTTTGTAATTCTCAATCGCCACTTCAGGCGCGAGGGTGAGCTTGGAAACAAAAGTGAGATTACCGTTGGGCAGTGTGATGACCTCGCTCGGGGCACCGAAATCGAGGACGTTGAGGGATTCCTGCTTCATCGCCTCGTCGTAAGCTTCGCCAAAAAGCACTTCGTTGAGTTCTTCACGGATCTCCTTTTCAAAACGCTTTTCCACAATCGCCCGCGGAGCCTTGCCCGGGCGGAATCCTTGGACGCGGGCCTTGCTGGCATAGCCTTTGACGATCTGATCACGTTGGCCTTTTACCTTCTCGGCAGGAATTTCCACGCGCAGGGTGGCGATGCATTTTGGCTGCTTCTCGACAACAATATTCATATTAAATAGGGCGGCTTCGCTGCCGGGGTGAGGAAACTAGTGGCATTCTGCCCCCCTTGTCAAATAGGGTATTTGAAAAGCTCAAGCCGGGGTTGATTCCGTTTCAGACTTATCAAAACCCGGGAATTTCAGATCGATTAGCGCAGCGCTTCCCCAATTACTTTTGAAATTGCCGCAAGCTTGGCCCGATCTTCTGGAGACTCTGAGACTGGATCGAAGCGCAAGCGTTGATGAAGGATGATGGCGTCGTCTAACATCTTCGGATCTGCGATGGCCGGATTGAGATTCTTTAACCAGGCCGCGAATGTCTGCCCCGCGGGACGATAGCCCAGGTGCTTGCGAACTTGGGGTTCGAGGTCATGAAGCGGTGTCCGGATGCGGGGGCCTTCGGCTTGGTGAAACGATTTCAATCTCTCAACACGGCGTTTTGATTTCCACAACCGGCGTCCGACAAAGCCGGCCACGGCCAGCGCGATGATACTCATCACGAGAGTGGAGGCCAAACGATTGTTGGGCCGATTTCGCCAAAGGAAAAAATCCTCACGAATCCGTTTCAAGGAATCATTGAAGCGCTGCATTCTCGTGAGCTCAGGGGTAGCACCCGCCAGCCACTGCCGCGGCGTGGTATCAAGGTCCACCCAATGCTGGCCAGCCTCGTTCCAAGCCCGGCACCAAGCGTGCCCGTGAGTTCCACGGATGACCATTCCATTGCGTTTTACGTCCCTTTCGCTCACCACATAACCCGTGGTGTAGCGGCTCGGGATATTGGCTTCTCGCAACAGCAGCGCGGCTGCGGTCGCGAAGTATTCGCAATGGCCCTCTCGTGCAACGGTGAGAAATTTGTTGATGCCCGTGGGCTGCGTGGCCAGTGCGGTGTAGCTGAAAATTTTCAAATCGCGCGAATATTTGAAATTCTGCCGGAACCAATTCCGCAATAGCTCGAGTTTCCTGTTGAAATCCGGTTCATCTAACAAGCCGATCTCTGCCGCCGTTTGAGTGATCGCACTCCGCTCTTTGGGTGGGATCATCAAATCTTCCCTGGCCGACGGAAGAGTCTCGGGGTTCGTCCGGGCATTCCAAAGGACCAACCCATCGATGACAGAGGATTTCGGGAAAATGCGCACGGAACCGAAGCTGTTGCGCTCAATACCGTCTAGCGCAAAATCACGCAGGCTGGCGGCATTCCCCGGCAAGGGCAGAGGAGTCTCCGCAGCCGCCGCGCCCCGCAGCGTGAAACGCGGCAGATCCGGGCTGATTGCCCTTTGGTCCGCCTCGTCATTGAGGATGAAGTAGGCATCTCCTTGAGTGAGTTCCAGCGTGTCCAGGTCTTTGAAATCCAGGGCGGAAACGCGATCCGTATTCCACGTCCCGTTCCCATAAACACTATAACTTGCCAAGCGCAGCAATCTCGGCACGGGCGATCCCCTTTGCGGAGTCAGCCGCCAGATGATATCGACCGGCAGCTGGACCTTTCCAGGCTTGCCAATCATGGTATCGACGCTGTTAGGATCAAACTTCTTTTCCCCGGATTCTCCAAAATTCGATGCCCAGTCATAGGCCCGCGAGAGTCCCATTTGCCCCGCGACGGAGATGCAGGCTACAATCAGAAAGGCGATGCCCAAAGCAAGGATGCCACTGCGGTTTTTCACCACGAACATCCATCCTGTTAGAATGATGATTCCCCCGAGAAACAGCCAGGGTGCCGAGCTCGAGAGGCTTCCCATGGTGGCGGAAACCAAGGTCGTTACAAACAGCACGTTGCCGAAGTGGATGAAGTAAATCGAATCAGGCAAGCCAAGCCGGCGGTTGCGATTGCGGCGTTGCCTTGCAAGAAAGGAAAATGTGTTGAGGGGTATTGAATCGCGGCGGCCAAAGGCTTGGACAAAATGCATGGGCATCAGCAAAGGCGGCAGCCATGTGAGTAAAACCGGTAAGGCTTCGTAACGATTTCCTTCCAGCCAGACAAGGACGGCGACAAGTCCGATGGCGATGCAGGAAAACTGCCATGCCCGGGTGCAAGCCTCATCATCGAAATCCCATTCCAGCCTTACCCAGCGCTTCGCTTCGACGAAGATTGCGAGCAAAACGCCCAACATCACGCGGCCCGTCATGATGCCCCAATAAAGCATCATAGCCCCGAGCACCCATGGTGGGGGCGCGCTTACCTGACTGTAGCCTCTTTGAGAACTCATGGGTTTGGGGTAAGTCTGCCGGAAAGGCGTTGAAGATCCTGAGCGATTCTCCCGGATTCAAGCCACACACCCGGCAGCCCGCTTGGAGCCTTGCCCGCCCCGATGATGATCGGGGCGCAAACGACGCCATTGCGGGTGAGTTTTTTCAGAAACTCTGCCCGTCGCACATCCCAGCCATTGAAGATGACCAGGCAGGACGTGAGATCATCGCGGTGTTGGAGCACCAGCCGGGCCAGTGAATCATAATTGCTTTGGCGCTCCGGGGTCACTCCGGCCAGGACTTCCAAGAGCCTCTCCGCCCGTTCCAGCCCTCTGCCGGCAGTCACGCGATGCGCCTCGGATTTCACAAACATTAAATCCAGCAGCGTATCACGAGTGTCAATGGAGGCGGCGAAAGAAGCCGCTACCGAAACGGTTTCCTCGAATTGTGCGTCCGTAGGGGAAGTAGATAGGGTATCTACCACCAAGCCATAGCGGGGATAAAAGGTGTTCTCAAGTTCCTTGACGATGGGGCGGCCCGTGCGAGCCCAGCTTTTCCAATGGATCTGACGGAGAGGATCGCCGGGACGATAATCGCGCAGTCCGACGAATTCACCTGAATTCCCAATCGCATTGGTGGATGTCTCTCCGCTGATTCTGAAAGTGGCTCCACCGGGTAGCACGATGGGTGGCAACGGATAGCGGCGCGGCAGAACAATCAAGGTGGCAGCGGGGGCTTGGACTTTCTGGCACCCCTGAAAAACGCCGAACAGATCTGGAAGCAAGACCCTCAGCCCGTCGAAGCGGATCACGCCGCGCCTCAGTGGAGTGATAGCAACGGTGATTTTAGCTTCAGCTCCAGCCTCCAGATCCAACATTTCATCGGAGGTTCCGCCCACAAACAAGCGGTTCCTGAGCAGTAACCAGGTCCAACGGAAATAGGCGAATTTACGATCAAAAGGGTTGCGCTCGTCTTCGCCGGGTTCTTTGAGAAAATGAAAGTCTTCAAAGCTCGGCCGTGGATCGGGCGGGGTGTCTAACAACCAAGCCCGCTTCAAGCGGCCTTTTCCCAAGTTGCGGACGCTGATTGGGTAATGCACCGTCTCACCTGCCGTGGCGAAACGTGGCAGCTCCCGTTTTGCTTCCAGTTGAGCGCGCCTCAGGAAAATCCAAGGCAGGCTTACGATGCACATTCCAAACGAGAACGTAAACAAGAGGTATGCAGAAATCTTCTGATGCCCAAGGCTCAAACAGCCCGCGACGAGGAAAACACAGCCCAGCCCTATCCCGGCGGGCCGCAATCTCTGGAAAATAAGATGTTTGATCCCGGCAAACCTGAAATAAGACCCATGCAGCCAGCGATCAAAGCGGGTGTCCTCCCGTGAAGAAGGATCGGCGGGTTTGAGCGTTACTGCATCCATCACTGAAGATCATTAAACGGGAACGGGAATTTTTTCAATCAGTTCCGCCACGATCAGGCGGGCACTCGCTCCCGAGTATTTTGCCTCCGGCGCAAGCACCATCCGATGTGCGATCACATCCGCCGCCATCACTTGGATCAGCTCGGGCGAGACAAAATCTTGGCCTTGGAAGACAGCCATTGCTTGCGAAACTTTCATCAATGCAAGCGAGGCCCGTGGACTCGCCGCCAGCTGCACCGACGGGTGGCCACGGGTGCCTGCGACCAGAGCGACCACATAATGCCGCAGCTCTTCGCTGAAGCGCACCTGCCGCGCTTGAGCCATGAGACCGAGAATCTCATCCCGCGTGACGGCCGCTTCCAGTGCATCCACCGGATGCACATGCACCTGATCTGCTAGAATGGCCGCCTCCTCCGCCGCACTCACATAGCCCAGGCTGCATTGCATAGAGAAGCGGTCCATCTGCGCCTCCGGCAGCGGATAAGTTCCACGGAATTCCACCGGATTCTGGGTGGCGATCACGAAAAACAATCCATCCAGATCATAGCGCTTGCCCTCGATGGTGGCTTGTCGCTCGCCCATCGCTTCCAATAAAGCACTCTGGGTTCTCGGTGAGGCCCGGTTGATTTCATCTGCTAACAGGATGTCGGTAAACACCGGCCCGGGATGAAAATGAAACTCCTGGGTGCGAGGATCCAAGACTGAAATACCCAATATGTCCGAGGGCAATAAATCGGGAGTGAACTGCACACGCTTGAACATTGCCCCGCTGATTGATTTCGCAATCGCCTTGGCAAGCGTTGTTTTTCCCGTTCCAGGATAATCTTCCAACAAGACATGCCCCCCTGAGATCATACAAGCCAGGACCCGCCGCACCACAGCCGGTTGCCCGCGCATGACGGTGGCCACTGCAGATTCAAGGCGGACGGCGGTTTCGTTTAAACTCATGTGTGTCAGGTGAATTTCATATTGTCCAATCGGCTACGTCGAGGTTTTCGAGGGCTTCCACTCAACAAGCTCTCCGAGCATCACAAGCCTTTTGAAAGTTCCCGCACCAAGCGAGGCCCCTGATAGATGAACGAAGTATAGATCTGCACCAACGACGCGCCAGCTTGGATCTTCTCACGGGCTTGCGCGAGCGAGGAAATCCCACCAACTCCGATGATCGGTATACGGCCTCCCAGATGGCTCGCGAAACAGCGCAACGCCCATGTGCTTTTTTCAAACACCGGCGTGCCGGAAAGGCCTCCCGCCTCGGCAGCCCGCGGGTGGCCGGCCACCCGATCACGATCCAGGGTGGTGTTCGTAGCGATCACTCCGTCAAGCCCACCTTCGAGAAACACTCGTGAAAGATCACCGATGTGCTCCTCATCCAGATCAGGTGCCACTTTAAAAAGAAGCGGCACCTTTTTGCCGTGGAGGGTCTCGAGCTTTTGCTGCTCGTGCTTGAGAATATCCAACAACTTCGCACTCGCCTCCGCCCCTTGCAGGTCCCTGAGGCCGGGAGTGTTGGGTGATGATAAATTGACGGCGATATAGTCCGCCACCGGGTAAGCCTTGCGCAGGCAAGCGAGATAATCGTCCGCTGCATTTTCGTTGGGCGTGTCCTTGTTCTTGCCGATGTTGAAGCCCACGATTCCTTTGAACGACCTCGCCGCCCTTACATTTTCGACTCCCTGATCGATCCCTGGATTGTTGAATCCCATGCGGTTGATGATCGCCTCAGTATCCAGCAAGCGGAACAAGCGTGGTTTCGGATTTCCGCCCTGCGGGCGCGGCGTGATGGTCCCAATCTCGATGCAGCCAAACCCCAAGCGCCCCAAGGCATCAATGGTATTGCCCTCTTTATCAAGTCCTGCGGCCAATCCCACCCGATTGGGAAATTTCAGGCCCATGACCTCGACGGGCGATATCCGCTCAATTTTCCCCGAAATCAGACCTAAAACCCCGGTTTTTTCCGCCATCCTCAAGCCCGCCAGGCTGAGATGGTGAGCAATTTCCGCGTCCAGGCGGAACAAGCCAGCGCGGGCGATTGGATAAATTGTCTCAAACACGGGCGGAAGCTGCCCAATGTCACAGCGATTGTCCAATCTCTCGTGTGCCAATCTGGCACAATGCATGGCCAAAATGGTCAGAGTGTGCATTTTGTCACGCCCCATGAAAATTTTAGCACTAATTATCAACGACTTAAGAGTTTTAAATTAAAGGCATATCGATTGCTCAAAGGAATGTGAGTCAACAGTCTTGGGAACAAACCTAAAAACGGTGATGACTCTGTATTCACATTGAATTTATTTTGAGAAAAGTTTGAATAAAAAGATTCTCTGTGACGCTCACTATATAACCCCACAAAACAATGGCCTACGAATCAGACAGCAGCTTAAAACTCTACCTGCGTGAAATTTCCAGAACACCACTCCTCACGGCTGAGGAAGAGGTGGCTCTCGCAGCTAGAATCAAGAATGGCGATGCGGAGGCACGATCCCATATGATCCGCGCCAATCTCCGTCTTGTAGTGAAAATCGCGCAGGATTACTCGAACTACGGCATGCCCGTGACAGACTTGATTTCCGAGGGCAACATTGGCCTGATGAAGGCAGTCGAGCGCTTTGACCCCGAAAAAGGAGGCAAGCTCTCCACTTACGCCGCGTGGTGGATCAAGCAATCGATCAAACGCGCTTTGGCAAACCAGTCCAAAACGATTCGCCTTCCCGTCCACATGGTGGACAAAATCGCCAAGATGCGCCGTATCGCCACGATCCTGACCGAAGCGCTTGGCCGCGAGCCTACCGACGAGGAGCTTGCCGACGAAGTCGGCCTGCCGGCCCGCAAGCTTGCCTTACTTAGACAAGCTTCCTACCGCCCCACTTCGTTGGACGCACCGATCAATGAAGGTGAAGCCACCGAGTTTGGTGAAGTGATCAGCGACGAGCGTGCGGAGAATCCGCTCGACATGCTTTCCGACAAAAATCTCCATGGCGAGCTCGATGGCTTGCTTTCCATTCTGGACGAACGCGAGCGCCGCATCATCGACGAACGATT
The DNA here is from genome assembly GCA_038221745.1 of Verrucomicrobiales bacterium. Lineage (GTDB taxonomy): Bacteria > Verrucomicrobiota > Verrucomicrobiia > Verrucomicrobiales > Akkermansiaceae > Luteolibacter. Next base: position 662 of record JBBRIB010000106.1, on the reverse strand, counting down.
CGGCCTTTCTGGAAGCAAAGCTCTCACCCTGGAAGAAGTGGGGCGCGAGTTCGGGGTTACCCGCGAGCGTATCCGCCAGCTTCAAAACTCGGCGCTTACCAAAATGCGGCGGGCGCTGCGTAAAAAGGAGAAACCAGCCCCCAAGCCGCTAGTCGGAGATTTCGTCCAAGCATGATTTGTTTATTAGTGTGTTAGTTTATTGGGAGGGCGGCCGCAGCAGTTCATCTGTTGCGGCTGTTCTTTTTCAGCCAAGGAGATCTTCCAGCCTCAGCCGCGCGATTTCATGAATCTGCCGCAGATTCTCCACAATTTCCACCTCGCGAGAATTCTCCGTCCTTTGCTCAAACGCCTCTAACACCCCTTGCTGGGTGGTTCCAAGTGCACAAATGATGAAGGGGAATCCAAAGCGCTGCCGGTAGGCGGCGTTTCTAGCGGAAAATAGCTCGTAAGCCTCATCGCTCAGGCGATCCAAGCCAAGTCCAGCCTGCTCGCGAGTGGAACAAGCGGTGAGTCCACCCGCACGGGCGAGTTTGCCTGCAAGATCCGGATGCGCCTGGATGAGAACGAGTTTTTCAGTTTCCCCTGCCCCATCCACCGTGCGCTGCATGGCCAGACGCAGATCCGCCACATTGATAAATGGCCGGAACATCCGCACACATTCT
>JBBRIB010000105.1:0-8554 GCA_038221745.1 Verrucomicrobiales bacterium | reverse complement strand
AGACTCGAGAATACCTCCTGGAAGCGCGGTGTAGTATTTCTCCTCAAACAATTCGATCAAGCTCGGCACTCCCATGACGATGCCGATCCGCTCCTTGGTCCGCCACGAAAGGTAAGCGGCGAGCCGGTAATACTCGAAGTAATCCGAGATCAAGACCGTCATCCCGCAGGCTGATAGAAGATCGGCCCGCGCGAGGAAATCCCGGCGATCCACCTCTTGTCCGCCGTTGAGGAGATTGCGCATGGTCAGCTCGAAAACCGGCAGTACCTCCTTACCCTGCACCGCGGGATCGAGTTTGAATTTCTCCAATGCACAGTGGAGCATGTCAAAGTTCACATGCGTGGGCGGGCGGAAGCTGCCGCGCTCCACCATCACGGCTTTTTTGTAAAGCACCTCGGAAGGTTGCAGCACCTCGTGATTCGCGCCAAACATGGCCGCGCCGCTCAAGCCAAGCTGCACCAGCTTGAGACTCAGCAAGCGGTTGTCCACTGCGCGGAACTCGATGCCTTTAAACTCGATCACATCGATCTCGATGCGCCCGGTGGTCAGTTTGTCCAAAAGACTTTCCACCAGCCGCTCCGGCTCATGATGGTGGAAAAACGCGCCGTAGAGCAGATTCACCCCCACCACGCCGAGGGCTTCCTGTTGCAGGGAAGCTTCCGAGTCCAACATTCTAATATGGATGAGAATCTGGCTGGCTTCATCACGCGGGCGGGATTGGAATTTAATGCCCATCCAGCCATGGCATTCATTGCCGCCTTTGAAACTGCGGGCCACCACGGTATCGGCGAAGGCGAAGAAGGCGGTGGTATCCCCGCGCTTTTCGCTGAGTCGGTCCACATTGAGGGCGAACTCACGGTCCAACATCGCCTGCAAGCGGGAGCGGGAGACATAGCGATCGCCACTGCCGTAGATGGCGTCGCTCACGATCATGTCGTAAGCGGAGATGCTCTTGGCCACGGTGCCGGCGGCAGCTCCCACGCGGAAGAACCAGCGCACCACCTCTTGTCCAGCGCCGATCTCCGCCAAGGTGCCATACCAGCGGGGGTCCAGGTTGATCTTGAGTGCCTTGGAGTGGGTATCGAGTTCTTCGTCGTTCATGAATTGCTCTGGAGCAATAATCGAGCCACGAGGACTTTGTCCAACCGCTTTTTGAAACAACTCCGGCAGAGAGCTTCGTCTGCGATCAACAAAGCTTAGGGATGGCAATGCCCGCTTCGTGAAGGGACACGCTGCGGGTCGCAACCTTACCGTCCAAGTGAGGAAAACCTCTTCCGGCCAGTATCCGTTCGCCACGGTGGGGGCAGCATCGGCAGCGACCGCACCTCGAAGAACATCGCCTTCGTCGATAAGGTGGCAGAAGGCAATGTGCGGGTCGCCGATTTCAACCATCCGCCGCCAAAGCCCATCCTCGGGGAAATGGAAAAGAGTGGCGAGATCGCGATTGTTGGTGGGATGTATGACATCGAACCTGGAGTGGTCACGTTTCTGAATTGAAGAGCAAGCGATGCTAGATTCATGTCCGCTGAGTTCTCCTGTTCAAAATCTTCCTCGGGTCCTTGGGATTTTGTTGTCCAGAACGCGGGGTGGTGGCTAGTTTGACAGCGCATGGCGAAACGAGTGTATGTGGTGGCGGGCGAGCTGAGCGGGGATGCGCACGGGGCGGGGTTGCTCCGCTCGCTGAAAGGGAAAGTCCCGGATTTGGAAATCCGTGGTGCGGGTGGGCCGGAGATGGCGGAGGTGGCGGGTCCGGGATTGAACGATTGGGTGCAAGAGGCGGCGGTGATGGGGGTGTGGGAGGTTTTGAAACGCTTCGGGTGGTTTCAGGAAAAATTCGCGGTGATGATGGAGGAGGTGGAAATTTTCCAGCCGGATCTGCTGTTGCTGGTTGATTATCCGGGCTTCAATCTTCGGTTCGCGCAGGCGGTGAGGAAGGAATTCCCGCAAACAAAGATCGTTTATTACATCAGCCCGAAGGTGTGGGCGTGGAACAAGGGGCGGATTCCGGTGATGGCGAGGGTGCTGGATGAGATGCTGTGTCTGTTTCCATTTGAGCAGCAAATTTTTGAGAATGCGGGATTGAAAACGACGTTTGTGGGAAATCCCTTGGTGGATGAGCTGGAGGACGAGCGGCTGCCGGCTGTGCGGCGGGATGAAAACCTGGTGGGGCTTTTCCCTGGCAGCCGGGAGCGGGAGATCGCGCGGCTTTTCCCGTTGATGGTGGAGGCGGCCACGGTTCTGAAGGCAAAGCGGGCGGATTTAAAATTCGAGGTGCCGGCGGCTTCTCCGAAGCTTGCCGCGCAGATCCGGGAATTATTAGGAGCTGGTGGGGCGGGGGAGTGGATCCTGGTGACGGACGGCGGCAGCCATTCCTTGATGCAGCGGGCGGGCTGCGCGGTGATCGCCAGCGGCACGGCCACATTGGAAGCGGCGTATTATGGGTTACCTTATTGTTTGGTATATCGGGTGGCTCCGTTGACGTATCGGTTGGCGCAGATTTTGGTGAAAATTCAATACATCGGGCTGGTGAATATTCTCGCCGGCGAGGAGGTGGTGGAGGAGCTGATCCAAGACGCGGCCCAACCCGCTGCGGTGGCCCGGGCACTGGGAGATTTTCTCAATTCACCGGAAAAACGCGAGGCCCTGCAGATCAGGCTGGCGGAGACGGCATCCAAACTCGGTGGTGCGGGAGCGCATGAACGGGCGGCGCAGGCGGTGGCGATGTGGTTGATTCCGGGAAGCGATTGAAATTTCGCCTTCGGGGTTGCGTTTTTGTGACGAGTGGCTACTAAGCGGCGCAATGAAATTTTTCTCCTTTCTGTTGATGGCGACATTCCTGTTTGCGGTTTCGTGTGAGCGCCATGATTTCGAAGGGCCTGATGGCACCAAGCAGCTCCACAAGAAACACGAGGCTTACCCGGTGGGACATGAAGCCGATCACGCTGAGGAGAAGAACGGCGAGAAGCCTGCCCATTGAGCTTATTTGCGGAGCCGGGTGTAGGTGAGAAAACACTCGCCTGACGAAGGCTGCGGTTCAAAGCGGCTGATCTGATAGGCCCTTGCGGCATCGAAGAACTCGCTTGGAATACCGGTGGCAGTGGGAGCAAGCGCGCCGCTGAAAAGGGTGTGGCCGCCGATTGTGAGATGAAATTCATCGATCAGATCGAGTTCCGTCAGTTCCTTGATGAGCTGGCCTCCGCCTTCGCAATGGAGATGCTTGACGGAGTAGTCCGTCGCGAGCGTCTGGATGAATTCCAACAACGATTGGTGATGGAAGGTGACGCCTGTTAGATCGGGGTCAGGCTTTTCTGCGGAAGTGATGAGTAGGTGGATCTCACCCCCGGGTTTTCCAAAAATCGGGTGTGAGGGATCGATTTTGCCATTTCGGGAAACGATGCAGCGGAGGGGCTGGCGGTTTTCCCCGGGGATTGTCATCGTCATCCGGTCGCTTTCGAGGGTGCCTCTGCCGACGAGTAAGGCATCTGCGGAGCCGCGCAACTCCAACAACCGGGCGTGATCCGCCTTCGATGTCCAGCCCGAGGCGATTCCCGCGACGGACGAGATTTTCCCGTCCGCAGAGATGGCCAGATTGGTGGAAATTTTCGGAAGGCGCATGCTGGAATCTGGCAAGGGCGATGGCTCCGGGCAAGTAAGGAAGAGATTTTCCGCATCCCGTCCTTGCCAATCGTCGTTCTGTCATCCAAAGCGGGCGAGGTTATTTAAGCCTTTTTTGATGACTCTTGAGATCGGACTAACTCTGGCGGTGATCGCCCTCACGCTTGTCGCGTTCATTCGCGAATGGGCTGCGCCGGACGTGCTTGCCCTTTCCATCCTCTGCCTCGTCGTCGCGCTGGGCCTGGTGGATGCCAAGCAAATGACGGACGTTTTCAGAAACGAGGCACCGCTGACGATTGCCTGCTTGTTCGTGATTGGAGGTGCTTTGGAGAAATCCGGTGCCATCGATCAGATCGGCAGGCTGTTACGGGATCGGCTGTCGGGAAACACCCGCACCGCCATTTTGGCTTTTTCCCTGCTCACCGCCTTCTTCAGCGCATGGATCAATAATACCGCGATCGTGGCAATCATGTTGCCTGTCACTTTGGGATTTGCCCGCTCCAAGGATATCGCCGCTTCCCGGTTGTTGATGCCGCTTTCGTATGCCTCCATTCTTGGTGGCTGCTGCACCCTCATCGGCACTTCCACCAACCTTTTGGTCAATGGTGCGCTGCGCGATCTCGGTGAGCGCCCGATGACGATGTTTGAACTCGCGCCCATCGGAATCCCGCTCGCCCTGATAGGAATCACTTACCTCACCATCTTCGGTCCACGGCTGATTCCCGCGCGCTCTTCCATCACCGGGAGTTTGGAAATCTCCAGCCGCACCTCTCCCTTGCACCATTTACTTATTGGAGCTGGATCTAACATCATTGGAAAAAAACTACTTGATACCCCGCTCGCCAGCCGTGAGTCCGGCATCCATGTGATGGAGGTCCGCCGATCAGGCACACGGGTGATGGAAGCGTTGAGTCAGATCATCATCCAGAAAAACGATCGCTTTCTCGTCGCACTTCATCGCCGCCGGGGCAAGGCAGCGGAGGCCGATGCATTTTTCAGTGAAATTGGCGCGGAAGTCCTCTCCACCGTGGATGGGATTGTCTCGGAGCTGGTTGTGCGCGATGAATCCTCCCTCATCGGGGAGACCCTCGCGAAGAAGGACTTTCGGCAGCGTTACAATTGCGTGGTTCTCGCCGTCCATCGCAATGGTGTGAACATCACCGACCGCATCGCCACACTCGCTCTTGATGAGGGCGATACCCTGCTCGTCATCACCGCGCTCAACAATCTGGAAGCCCTCAAGGCGACTCGTGATTTCGTCCTCACGGACACCCCGCAAGACGCCAACCCTGAGGTAAAGACAAAGAAGCCGATGCGCCACGTCGTCCTCGCGTGGACCGCGCTCATCGGAGTGGTTCTGGTGGCCACCCTTTCAGATGTCTTTAGCCGGATGATTCCCGGCGTTTCCGCCATCCCCATCCACTACGCGGCCATGGTCGGCGCACTGGCATTGTTATGGTTGAAAATTGTCACTCCACGTGAGGCTTATGCGAGTATTGATTGGCAGGTATTGCTGATGCTGTACGGCTTGTTAGGCCTTGGCATGGCGATGCAAAGCACCGGCACCGCTGCTTGGCTTGCGGAGGGCATCGTCGTTGGCACCGAGCAATTTGTCGCACCGGAGCATCTACCCATCGTCCTGCTTTGGCTGGTGTTCCTTCTCACACTCTGCCTCACCGAAGTTTTATCCAACAACGCCACCGCCGTCATGATGATCCCCATCGTCATCAAGCTCGCCCATACCCTGGGTGTGGACTCACGGCCCTTCATCATCGCGGTGACATTTGCTGCCACCACCGCCTTCGCCCTGCCCATGGGCTACCAGACGCACATGATGGTCTATGGTCCCGGCGGCTATAAATTCAGCGATTTCCTCAAAGTGGGCATCCCGCTCAACATCATCTCTTGGGTTGTTTGCTGCTCGTTGATTCCATTGGTTTGGAGTTTTTGAAGCGTTGAAGGATTTGGCGGCTTGCAAATGCAATTATTTGCGCTTACCGAGAGCGACCATGATGATTTCAGAAGAAACACCGCCTGCCGTCCAAGACTCGTTGCTCGCTCTGTGCCTGTTCGCGGCGTTTGCCGATGGCGAGAAATCCGATGTGGAGCGCGAGGAGGTCCGGCGCATGGCTGAGGAAATCGGTTCGGAAAATCTTGCGACGCTCTCGCGTAAAATCTTGATGCGGAAGCTGCCTCTCGCCGAGGTCGTCGCGGGTTTGACGTCATCGAACGATCGGCTGTTAGGCTATGAGATGGCCCTCGCGGTTTGTGAGGCGAGCGGTTCGGTTTCTGAGGATGAGCAGGCGTTTCTGGACGACTTGCGCCAGCAGCTCGCGTTGGCACCCGCAGAGGCGGCTGAGGTGAAAAAGCAGGTGGACGAACTTGCGCTTGCCCCAATCACCGCTTCACCCTCCGGCCCGCCTGCATTGCCTGCGGTGGCTCAAGCTCCGGAAAACAATGGGATGATTCTAAAGTATGCGATTCTCAACGGCGCACTGGAATTGCTGCCGCAAACAATGGCCACCATCGCCATCATCCCGATGCAGATGAAGATGGTTTATCGAATCGGAAAATCCCACGGGGTGGAACTGAGCCGCTCCCATATTGTCGAATTCCTGGCCACTGCGGGTATCGGCATGGGTTCGCAGGTCGTCGAAGGATTTGCCCGTAAATTGATGCGCGGATTGGGCAAAAAAGTGGGTGGGAAAATCGGCGGGCGTGCGGCGGACCAATTGGCGGGTTCCGCTTTTTCATTCGCCACCACCTATGCCTTGGGGAAACTCGCGGAAGTCTATTACGCCGGCGGGCGCAAACTTGAGTTTGGCAAAGTGAAGGAACTTTACGCCCCGCTCAAACAAGAAGCGGAAGTCATGCATCCCAAATACCTCCCGGAGATGCAGGCGAAAATGAAAGAACTCACGCCGGGTAAAATTTTCGCCATGGTCCGTGGCTCCGAGGTGCCGTGAATGATGTTTGTTAGATCGATAGATCCACCGTGAGATCGCCGCCGAGGCTCTCGATTGCCTTGGTGACCACTGCCGTGTCCGTGTTTTCAGGGATTGAAATGACACCATGGGCGCGGAACATCGGCTGGCCGGTCATCGGTGCGCTTTCGAGGCCGGTGGTGAGTTCCTCCACATTCCCGCCCGCTTGTGAAACGGCGGCGGTGAACTCACGCACAATGCCAGGACGATCCTGGCCCAGCACATCGACGACGATGGTCCGGCGCAAAGGCAGCTCCGCCGCATCTTCGCGGATGGCATGGATGGTCAGGCCGGGGAGGACGGGGGCTTGGAGTTCGGCGAGCAGCGCATCTACGGATTCCGCCGGACACTCGATGCGGGCGATGCCGGCAAACTGACCCGCCAATCTCGCCATCCGGCTTTCCAACCAACTGCCACCATGATTCACCACCACTTCTGCCAGAGCGCTAACGATGCCAGGGCGGTCGCTGCCGAGGACTGTCATGACCAAATAACTTTTCATGGAGCGAGCAAAGCAGAGCCTTCGCAGAAAGCCAAAGATTTTTCATCCTATGGCCTTGTGAAAGCGAGAAAAACCATGCAGCCTCCGGCGAATCCGATTGAATATCCCCATGGCCAGCGATCATCCGTTCCAATTACTTTTCGAAACTCTCGGGCGTCCATCTCCTTTCAATGCCGAGCTGGTCAATCGGCGGGCCTACGAAATTCTGTTGGAAATCCTCACCGTGCCACTGGAAAAAAACGGGCGCTGCATCTTGCTGCGTGCGCCTCGCGCAGGCCATGGCAAGACGCATTTGCTTTCCCGCGTGCAGCATTATTTGGGATCGACGCATGAATTTATCCCGCTGCATCCCGCCTTCGGTAGTAGAATCAACTCCGTTTCCGTGACTGATGACGTGCTGCGCCGCCTGGTCCGCCCGCTGCCGGCCTCCGGGGGATTATGTGTGTTGGATCTCGTCACTCGCCGCTTGTTCGCAAGCGCTTTGCAGCCGCTCGTCGGCTCGGGTGAGGTGCCCTGCCAGGATCGCGAAGGGGCACTCGCCGCGCTGCGGACGCGCCCGGTCGAGACCTTTGATTTCCATCATGCCAATGCGGTAACGGCCCATTGGGCGCGCGAAAATTTTGAAGTGTTGGGTCAGCGCTTGAGTTTGGAACTTGCCGGGCGCTGTGGTTTGCCGGTGCGTGAGATTTCGTTCTGGGTGGATGCGTTGTTCCGTTTTGCCGCCACGCCGGTGGAAAACCCTGCCCGTGTCAGGACTTTGGTTGAAAACGCACATGTCGGAAATGCAGACGAAGGCACGGCGACGGAGAGGCTCGAAGCGTTGTTGGGTCTTGTTTCTCAACTCACCCGCGTGGTGCTGGTGGCGGATGACCTCGAAGGATTCTCCGCCGATGAGACGGCAGCCCTCAAGTTCGCCGCGTTCCTTGGCTCGCTGCGCCAGTCCGTCGAGAGACTCGATGTGGTCCTTTCTCTCAATGTCGATATCTGGGAAAGCGCATTCCTGCCGCGCCTGAGTGGTGGCTTGGCGGATCGGCTATCAGAAATCGTGGTCGAACTCGCGCCCCTCACCGAGGTGGAAATGGCGGCGTTGTTAGACTCCCGCGTGCCGGGACTTGGCGGTCGCGTGCTGGAACATGTGGACCGCGCCGAGTCCGGCACTCACGCGCGCGGCCTGATCCGCGCTGCGGGAATGGCATGGCTCAGGGCGAGTGCGCAAGATTCCCCGGCGGTGGCACCGAAGCCAGTCGAGATTCCATCGACCGTGCCTGTGCCCGTTGAGGCGGCGGCAGCGGCGGTTATCGCACCCGAAGTCTTGGCTCCGCAGGAAATCCCAGTGGAAACAGTGGCAGAAGCGCCCCCGGAGCTGATAGAAGGCCCATCAATCTTTGCCGAAGCGGAAACAGCAGCTTTTCACCCTGAGGTCACAGCCCCACCGGCCCAAGAAACTCCTGCC
>JBBRIB010000104.1:0-8576 GCA_038221745.1 Verrucomicrobiales bacterium | reverse complement strand
ATATCCCATCCCGTCGCCCTGCCCTTGGAAATTCCCGGGCCGAGGCTCTCTAGGGAAAATGCGGGCAGGACAAGTGGTATTGCGTGACTTACTTGATGGGTTAAGGTGTGGTAAGTTGAACTTTGAGGCGTGCGAATTTCTTTGGATTTGAATCTCTTGGAACCGTCACGCGATGTTCGGCAGCGTCAGCATTCTCAATCCCGGTGGCCACGTCGGTGATTCCCGTCGAGGACCAAGTCATGAGTTCCGTGGACGATTCCGCGATGTAGGTGACATCGGTTGCGGCCTTTGCCCTTAGATAAGTGAGGGTGAGGTCGGTGGCACCTGTGGCCACGTTCATCGCTGGCAAGGAGGAGCCGGAGTTCGGGTCGGTGAAGAAGGCATACTCTGTGAGGTTGCTCGAGCCATCGTTGTCCTTGTCGAAGTTGGGAGCGCCATCTGTGAGAGGATCCAAACCTTTGGAAATCGCCCAGGTTGTATAGGGAGTCGCGGAGCTGTTAGATATTACGACATCACCTGGGGTAATACCAAAAGCGACATTATCTATACGCCCTTCATGCGTATCGCCGTTCAATGCAAAGCCAACCCTCTCGAATGAGAAATCTCCGCTCGATGTCGAGGTTGGCGTGCTGCCAGGGTTGAAAGGCAGAGTTGGATTATTGAAGAATTCGATTGTATCTGCATTCCCGGCACCGAATTGGATTTTGTAAATGTAAAGGCTGTTAGCATTGTCGTTAACCGGAAGAGGAAAATACAGATTGCCTCCGGATCCCCCTTGAAGCATCAGATTCAGCTCACCAAATGTCGTGCGATAGGCAAATGAACCCCACAGCGTGGTTCCGTCAGATCCCACGGTGCCTCCCGAGTTGTAGGCGGAGAATGCCCCGGAGACATCGACCTGCCGTGAGATGTCCATGTATGCTGGCCCACCATAACCTCCTGCGAAGTTAGCATAGGCGCCACCCAGAGTGGTGATTCCGCTAGTCGCAATGTAGCCAGGGTAGCTCAGTTCGGACGCCGGTGTAAAAGTATTATCACGAGCGGTGTGCAGGAAACCAAAACTGGGCGAGGATGAAGCCCAAGCTTCTCCGAAACCACTCCCTCCGTTATTGCCGTCCAAGGTGACATTTATGGGGTAGGTATTGAAATTGTCGAACGCCAACGTGCCGGCATGACTTGGGGTGAGGCAGCCGAGCGCAATGGCTGAGGTCGCCACGAGATATTTTTTTATAGTTTTCATAGGATTGGTTTAGGTTTTTGTTGCTAATAGAAGAATTTTTCAACCTTAGATAGGTTCGATTAAAAATCCGAGTTGGCAACAGATATTTGGAATTTTTGGTAGTTTAGTATGCAGTTTTAACGAAAAAATTCTACAATGGCAAATCCCTGGAATGGATGGAACGCCTAGGTTTTTGCATTTATGGATTGCTTGGAGATTTCACTGTTTGACATAGAAAGTTTGCCTCTCCATGAAGAATCTTTACAAGTGGTAGGTAATGTGTGCTGACCCTGTCCTGCAAACAGTTTGTGGATTTACGTTAAGTTGACCTGCGAATGGGTCATTTTACCATCGGCAAGATTGTTGGATCGGGCCGCTGAATCGTATCGCATCCGGCTCTTCACTTGCGAGGGTGTTTTTAAATGCATCCCGTGGTGTGGCGAAGTCTGGATGTTCCGATGGCCTCAAAACCCACGGTTGCAATTGCAATGTTTTGAAATTCTTGTGGCAGAAAAAATACCCGCCCCAAGCCAGACCTTGTCGCAGGTAAATTAAGTTTTAATTCAGATTGGTAGCCTACTAGGCACGACTGGCATTTCTCCTACGGAGGAAAAGCATCGTCATGCCGCCAAGCGCAATCAGTGCATGGGTGGAGGTCTCGGGGACGGCGGCCACGACATCACCTGCGGTATTACCGAAAGCGATGTTATCCAAACGTCCCTCGTGAGTATCGCCGTTCACTGCGAAACCAACCGCAGTGAACGAGAAATCGCCGCTCAATGTCGAGGTCGGCGTTATGCCTGGATCGAAGGATAGCGTCGGATTGTTGAAGAATGAGATCGTGTCAGCATTTGAGGCGCCGAAGTTGATTTTGTAAACGTAAAGACTATTGGCATTGCTGTTCACCGGAAGGAGAAAATATTGTTGGCCTCCCGCCCCACCTTTAATCATCAGGTTCAGCGAGCCATTCGTTGTGCGGTAGGCAAATGAACCCCACAAGGTGGTTCCGTCAGCTCCCACAGTACAACCCGAGGCGTAGGCGGAAAATGCCCCTGCGACGTCAACCGACCGTGAGATCTCCATGTAGGACGGCCCACCATAACCGCCCGCCAAGTTGGCATAGGCCCCGCCCAAAGTGGTGATTCCGACAGTCGCAGTGTAGCCCGGGTAGCTCAATTCGGATGCAGCTGCAGAAGTATTGTCGCGAGCGGTGCTCAGATAACCAAAACTGGGCGAGGATGAATCCCAAGCCCCACCGAAACCAGTCCCTCCATTGGCGCCAACCAGTGAGACATTGATGGGATAGGAATTGAAGTTGTCGAACGCCAACGTGGCGGCATGGCTTGAAGCCAGGCAACCGAGCGCAATAGCGAACGTCGTAACAAGATATTTTGTATTTGTGTTCATTGAGGAGGTTTGGATTTGGGTTATTTTTCAGCTGCCCTTGAATTCCGTAGAATCCGTGCGATGTGAAAATCAAGGGAAGGGTCGAAGTAATCCATGCGGAGTTCTTTCCCGCAACCCATTTTTAGATTTACGTTAAGTTGACCCTCGAACGGGTCATTTTACCCGCGGGAAAGATGGCGGTCCAGGTTGCTGAATCGTGCTGTATCCAGCTCTCCAATCCCCTGTGATTTCAATGCGCAAAGGATGTTTGGGGATTCCCCGCCGCGCGCGTTGCATGGCATCCACGAGCATATCCACGGCGGCCGAACCTACAATGTGGGAATTCTGATCGATCCCGCTCAGCCCCTCATATTCAGGTATCTCGCTGTCGAGATCGAGAGATGCGTAACCGACATCTTCCGGTATGCTCAGGCCCTTGCGCTTGAGGAACCTCAGAACGAAGCGGTTCACTCCAAGTATCACATCTGGACGATGTTGGTCAAACCACCGGTCAAAATCCAGTTGGCTGGGTGATGACATAATCAAGGGAGGCGGCAAGGGTTTGCCGCCTGCACGATATTGGTGTTGAAGGTAGGCGGCGGTCCACTTGCCGTTCACCCGGACATTCAATTCCTCTTCAAGGACGAGTCCGACATTCTGGTAATTCAGGCTCGCGAGTTCGGTCAGCACTTTCAACATTGAAGTGTATTGTTCATGGAGCGAGCGGTCCAAATCGGGTGATTCAAGGGTTTCGCTGATCGCCACCACGCAGAAACGGTCGAAATCGAAATCGATGGAATGCGATTCCCCTCCGATCAAACCGTATTGCAGGGGCCGGATAATGATCCCCTCGATTCCGCGACTCCAGAGGATGGTGCCCAGACGAGCCGCATCTTTCTCCCCAAAAATGGAAAACTCCTCAACCTTGTAGCCGCGCTCGTTTGAGCGGTTCACGATGCCCTCCACGTATTTTCGTTCCGTAATCGAGCGCTTGCTGCCCTCCGTCGTAATGCCCAAAGTCAGAAGTGCCAGGCAGGCTTTCGTCGTCTGCGGAGTTTTTGCCCGGATCCGGGCCATCAGATTGGAAACTTCGGGATCAGGACGGTAACCAAGCGACTGTGCAACATCAAGAATCGCGATGCGCGTGGCATCGGAGACCCCGTTCTTGCCCCGCAATGCCAACGATACTGCCGCGCGGGTCACCCCGGTTTTTTCCGCGATTTCGGCAAGTGTAATTTTCTGGTCATTGTCCATGAGGGCGGGGAAATGATTTTTTGTTCAACCTTTTTAACCAGATGTAGGGTATGGCCTGGAGTCAAGGAAAAGGATATGGAGTGACACTTATACTTCGGGAATGGCTTTCAAGGCTTGGGCAGGGACTTTTTAGAGCAATCGACCGTGCGGTAGTGAAAAACTGCGAATTGCGCTCCGGCAGCATCTGTTTGCAGGCTCATCCGTTCAAGAGCCAATGGCCTTGAGCCTCATTTCATCCGGGAGGCCACCGCCCAAAGCCCGGCGGGAATGGCCAGGCTGAGGCCCAGCGCCCAGCCGGGAGCCTCCTGGCCCGCCTGGCCGATGGCGGCGAATACAAATCCCATCGGAATGCTGCCGCAAGCCAAGGCCGTGACGAATGACTTGAATGGCATCCGAACCAATCCTGCCGTGCAGGAAATCACTTCGGGTAAAATCGGCAAGGCTCTTGTGAGTGCCACCGCCCAGCCGCCGCCTTTTGAAAAAAAAGCCTGGCCGCGATCAAAATCAGCGTTTCCCAGCCAGCGCCGGGCCTGCTTCTCGCCACAAAGATAGCCTACCCCGTAGCCTGCCAGCCCCGCCAGAATCAGACCGATGCTCGCAAGGATGCCGCCGATCCAGATGCCATAGACATAGCCCAAGGCTGAAATCACCAAGGTACTGGGAACAGGCAGCACCAGATCACCTAATAGAAGCATGACCCCCGCACCCCAGCCCCACGGGCCGGCCTCGCGCAGGCGGCTCACGCTTCCCTCCATCGAGAAACTTTCCTCCATTCCCGCACCCCAGATCACCCAAGCGACCAGCGCCAGGATGCCGAGCAAGGTGAAAAAAATGAACAGGCGCATGGGTGGCTTTCGTGCGGTTTGTGGTTACTCGGCCTTCGGCGGTGGCTCCTTGTCGGCGGAGTTTGCCTCCTTCGCCGCTTTGAGCTGGTCTTTAAACTTATCGAGTTCTGCCGCGAGATCGCTGTCGGGGTCGAAAGCCTTCGCCTCGTCCACCGCTTGGAGTGCTTCATCAAACTTTTTCATTTGAGCGAAAATCACCCCGCGGGTGGCCATCATCTGCTGCACTTCCGGTTTTTCAAAGCCGCCTTCCTTGATGGTCTTGTCCACCAATGCCAGCGCTCCCGGGAAATCATCCCCTTGTGCGAAGAACGAGAGCTCCTTCTGAAAATTGCCGAGCTTTTCCTTGAGCATGACCCCCTTGTTGAAGCCCGTCTCATCGTCAGGGTCCGCGGCTTTGATTTGCGCGACCACATCGCCATGGAAATTTTCCACCATGGTGTCTGTGAGGGCCATCCCTTTCAGCATGGCGACGAGTGCTTTGGCCTTTGGCACGCCCTCGCTGGTCATCGCGGCTTTCATCGCCTCGTCCGCCAGGCTTTTTTTCGCCCGCAGCTCATCCAGATGCTTCACATATGCTTCCGGTCCGCCCGCCTCATAGCCGGTGGCGGCGTAAGGTTTGCCGCCCGCATCGCAAAGCAAAATGGTCGGGTAGCCTTCCACTCCATATTTTTTCCCCAGCTCTTCGTTCTGCTTCAGTGTCGCGTCGCCGAGTTTTGTTTTGTCTTTGGGATAGTCCAACTCCACCAGCACGAACTTGTCTTTCACCCCATCCTTGAAGGCTTGCTGGCTGAAGACCTCCTCGCTCAGCTTGATGCACCATCCGCACCAGTCGGATCCGGTGAAATCGATGAGCAGATCTTTCTTTGAATCGGCAGCTTCCTTTTGTGCGGCCGCGAAGTCTGCGGACCAGCCTTCGCCTCCCGCCATGACGGACAGGCTGGTTACGACCGAGAGTAGTGTGATGAGTGCTGGTTTCATATGATTGTTTCAAGCGTATCCCAGCCAAGGCCCCAGCCATTTCTCGGCTTCTTCAAGGCTCATGCCTTTGCGGCGGGCATAGTCCTCGATCTGGTCTTTCTGCAACTCGGAAATGGCAAAGTAGTGGCTCTCCGGATGGGAAAAATATAAACCGCAAACCGCCGCGCCCGGATGCATCGCGCAGCTTTCCGTGAGGGTCACCCCGGTTTCATCGGAAGCACCTAACAAATCAAAGAGAGGGGGCTTCTCGGTATGGTCCGGCTGCGCAGGGTAGCCCGGTGCGGGGCGGATTCCCCGGTAGTTCTCATGAATCAATTGATCATGCGTAAGTTCGTCTTCCGTTTCGTATCCCCAATCCACCCGCGCCTTGTGGTGGAGAAATTCGGCAAACGCCTCGGCAAAACGATCGGCGATGCCCTTGACCATGATGGAGCCGAAGGGATCGATTTCTCGATCCAGCTCTTCTGCGAATTCGTGAGCACCGTGAATGCCAACGACGAAACCTCCGACATAATCTTCAATGGCGGCGGTTTTCAACCGCCCTGCCCCGTCACTCACTGCTTCTATCGCGGTTTCGCTTTTGGCAAAAGCGGGAGCGAACGGGTCTTGGGCTTGGCGGTTGCAAACCGCCGCCACGGGGGCCACCCAGTCAGATAGGGCGACGTTTGGTTTGCCGGAGTCTTTCTTGAGCTGTTGGCGCAGTGAATGGAAGCGGGTGCGCTCGGTGGTGCGCGTTTCATCCGTCCAGATGATCACATCGTCGCCGTCCGAGTTTGCAGGGAAGAAGCCATAGATCCCTTCGGCATGGCAGCGGTCTTCCGCAATGATGCGGTCCACCCAGGTGAGTGCTTCCTGATAGAGTTTTGCCGCCTCCACCGCACCGGCTTCATTCTTGGTCTTGAGAACTTGCTTTTCGCGATCCCACACCCCGCGGAGTTCCCAGGCGTGGAAGAAGGGCGTCCAATCGATGAACTTGGCAAGCTCGCGCAACGAGGGCCTGCTGATGGTGCGGGTGCCGGTGAAGGCAGGCACCGGCGGAGTATAGTTTTCCCAATCATACTTCGGCCCGGCGGCGCGGGCTTCGGTGATGGAGATCGTTTCTTTTTTCGGGCCACCGAGGAAGTTGTCACGCAGTTTCTGCTGCTTCAGCTTGTTCTCGATTCCGAAGCCTTCGCGTTGATCTTTCGAGAGCAATGAGGTGGTGACCGGCACCGAGCGCGAGGCATCCAGCACATGCACGACTTGGCCGGAGTAATGTTGGGCGATCTTGATGGCGGTGTGCGCCGCAGAAGTGGTCGCGCCGCCAATGAGAAGGGGGATCGTAAAACCCTGGCGCTCCATTTCTTTCGCCACATGCACCATCTCATCGAGTGATGGAGTGATCAAACCCGAGAGGCCGATCACATCCGCGCCGAGTTCTTTGGCTCTGGCGAGGATCTTGTCACAGGAGACCATGACGCCCATGTCGGTCACTTCGAAGCCATTGCAGGAAAGCACCACGCCGACAATGTTTTTGCCGATGTCATGCACGTCTCCCTTGACGGTGGCAATGAGGAAACGGCCTGCTGAGCGGGCGCGCTCGGCGAGTTTGAGTGCTTCATCATCGGTGATGCCCGGGTTTTCGCTCATGATTGCGGCGATGTCCCCTGCGAGATACTCGGCCTTATCCGCCTCCATGTAGGGGAAGAGCCAAGCCACGGATTTTTTCATGACCCGCGCGGATTTCACGACTTGTGGAAGAAACATTTTCCCGGCTCCGAAGAGATCGCCGACGACCCCCATGCCATCCATCAGCGGGCCTTCGATGACCTTGAGAGGGCGGATGTATTTCAGACGGGCTTCTTCGGTATCTTCATCGATGTATTTATCAATTCCGCGAAGGAGCGCATGTTCGAGCCGTTTCTCGACCGATGCCTCGCGCCATGAGAGGTCTTCTTCAAGTTTTTTGCCGCCCACGTTCTTATAGCTTTCCGCCAGATCAAGCAGGCGCTCTGTGGAATCCGGACGGCGGTTGAGGAGCACGTCTTCCACGCATTCCAGCAGATCTTTGGGGATCTCATCATAGAGTTCCAGCATGCCTGCGTTGACGATCCCCATGTCCATCCCGGCATTACCCGCATGATAGAGGAAGGCGGAGTGCATGGCTTCGCGGACTTTGTTATTGCCGCGGAAGGAGAAGGAGATGTTGGAGACGCCGCCGGAGATTTTGGCACCGGGAAGGTTTTCCTTGATCCAGCGGGTGGCATTGATGAAGTCGAGGGCGTAGTTGTTATGCTCTTCGATTCCGGTGGCCACGGTGAGGATGTTCGGATCGAAAATGATGTCATCCTGGTTGAAGCCCACTTCATCGACGAGGATATGATAGGCCCGTGAACAGATACGGATTTTCTCATCGTAGCTGGCGGCCTGGCCATTTTCATCGAAGGCCATCACCACCACGGCGGCCCCGTAGCGCATGATATGCCTGGCTTGTTTCTTGAATGTTTCCTCACCCTCTTTGAGTGAGATCGAGTTCACAATGCCTTTGCCTTGGAGGTATTTGAGACCTTCTTCAAGGATCTCCCACTTGGATGAATCCACCATGATGGGCACTTTCGCGACGTCCGGCTCACCTTGCAACAGACTGAGGAAACGCGCCATCATCGCTTTGCCATCGATGAGACCATCATCGAAGCAGATATCAATGACGTTGGCGCCATTGCCGACTTGTTGGCGTGCGACTTCAACGGCCGCCTCGAGATCACCCGCGCGGACCAGCTTGGCAAATTGAGGTGAACCTGCCACGTTGGCCCGCTCCCCGATCATCAGGAAGCGCTTTTCCGCGGTGTGGTTGTAGGCATCAGTGCCGGAAAGGCGGAGAGCGTGGGGAATGGTGGTCATGATTTTTAGAAGAG
>JBBRIB010000103.1:0-8620 GCA_038221745.1 Verrucomicrobiales bacterium | reverse complement strand
AGGAAATTATGCGGAAGATGAAGATTCCGATACAGTTTCTCTTGACGACGACGACGATTAAACCATCCTCCCGCCCCCAAAGTCATGCCACGCGAGATTATTATTCTAGAATGCACCGAAGCGAAAGCCGAGGGCAAGCCGACTTCACGTTACGTCACCACCCGTAACAAGAAGAGCCTCCGCACCCCCGGCCGTCTCGAGAAAGTGAAATTCAATCACTTCCTCAAGCGCCGGACCCTTCACCGCGAACTCCGCTAACACACCAGCTTCAGTTTCCTATGTCCGAGCCAAAAACAATTCAGCGCCGTATCAACTTCCGCAAGGCGAACCGCATGATGCCGCGTCGTCGGCATGATATTCCTGCCGATCTGGTCGTCGCCACCAATCCTGAGCTTCTCACCAAGTTCACCACCGAGACTGGGAAAATCCTTCCTCGCCGCGTGACCGGGGTCTCCGCCAAGCTCCATCGCAAAATCAACAACGCGATCAAGCAATCCCGCGCCATCAATCTGCTTCCTTAAATCCGCAAAGACACCATCCGTCTTCCCATCAAGCCAGTCCGCTTCATACGGACTGGCTTTTTTTGCGCCCTTTTCTCAACCACACTCGATTTGCATCACCGATACGGAGCGCCCCGGCGCGGTCTATCTCGCAGCCGTCCTCGCCGGCCACACCCAGAAGGGCCTGCCAGCCTTCGGGATTTACGGTAAAGATGCGCAATCCGCCAGCGACTCGGAGATCCCTGCGGATGTCCGTTCCAAGCTCTTGGCCTTTGTCCAATGCGGACTCAACGTCGCCCTCATGCGTGGCAAGATCTACCTCTCGATGGGCGGCACCTCCATGGGCATCGCGGGCTCCGTCATCGATTCCAAGCTCTGGGAAAAATGGCTCGGCATGCGCGTCGAGGCCATCGATATGACTGAGTTCATTGGCCGCATGACCAAGGGTCAATACGATCACGCCGAGTATGAAACAGCCCTTGCCCCGAGGGAAAAGACTACAACTCCCCCACCACCACCCGCTCCCGCGCACAGATGGCACTCCCACCATGAAGCCAATCTGGGAAATCACCGATGAGGAAGTGGAAAAATGCCTAAAAGCCACCACCTAGCACCCCTCCATCACCGAGTATTTCCCCGGTGGTAGCCTCAGCACCCGCTACCGTACTCGCGGCCGCATGCCAGCCACCATGATCCGCCTCAACCTCATTGATGGTCTCGGACCCGCCCTCCAAATCGCCGAGGGTTACACCGTCGAACTCCCCGATGATGTCCACGATGCCCTCGACCAACGCACCAACCCCACCTGACTCACCACGTGGTTTGCCCCCATCCTCACCGGACAAGGCGCATTCATCAGCGCCTACGAAATGATGAACCACTGGGGTGCCAACCATTGTGTCATGACTTGTGGCCACGTCGGCCATCTTTACATCACCTTGGCTTCCATGCTCCGCATCCCGGTTTACATGCACAACGTCGCCCGGGATCGCATCTTCCGCCCGAGTTTCTGGACCGCCTTTGGCACTGCCGATCTCGAAGGAGCGGACTTCCGTGCCTGCCAAAATTACGGCCCACTCTACGGAAAGGCCGCTGCCGAACTCAACGTCAAAGTCACCTTCTTCGGGCCACCCCGCGAAGACGACCGCTCACAGCAGATCGATCTCGTTAAAAACCAATCGCTCCAAAACGATGCCATCGTCCTCGCCCCCCTCGATGCCGTCGCACTGCGGGATGTGGTCAAAGATGTCACCGAAAAAACAAGCCCGTCGGCGGCCTTGAATTCCGCCATGTTCACTGAAGATGTGGTGCTCAACATCCTCACCCAGACCGTCTGTGACCGTCGCAGCTGATGAAAAGCACTGTAGCGGGGCGTCTGTGACCGTCGCAGCCAATAAACCGCCGAAGAGCTTCGCGCACCTCATCCGCTACCACACTCATAGAGATGCCGCTACAATCCCCGCATTCGCGTCGCCCTGATAGAGGTAGTTTACTCCGCTACGGAGGCTCGCAAATTCAGTCTCTCGGGAGTCTAGCAGCCAAACTAGCTGCTCTCCACCCCGTTTCGCGACGACGCAGTTGCCTCCGGCTGCTCTCCCGTAGCTCGTCTTAGGATGACTCCGACTTTCACTGGTTGATTTCATGCATGTGCGCACGCACTAGCGGCGTGCCTGTGACCACCGCTGCCAATAAACCGCCAATGGGAATTTCTTCCAATCATGATTCGGGGTTTGCCCACAACCTCTGATGAGCAAGTTTCACCTCATGGCGACGCATGAGCTCATTACCATCGCTCAACGGGAATCGGACTTGACGGCGGCACTGCGCACACGTTGCAGATCCGCTTCGGAATGGCCGAGGATGGCAAGTTGGGTGCAGAGATTACGGATTACTTGAGAGGGCCGATTGTATTCCGTTCCTACGCCGAGTTTGCGGACGTAGTTTTCCACACTTTCCAGCCTCACGGGTGGGTTCTGATAGAGAGAAAGCACTCCCCGAAGCTGCATCAAGTCGCCACCTTGTAAACTGGCTTGGGCGGCATTACCGAGCATCCTGGAGAACAATTTTTGGCGGACGATGGGATCCGGCAGAGTGCCCAGACTCCCGGCGATGGCTTCCGGACTGGAAATTCCAGCTTTGACCAGCGCTTCGATCATTTGGTTATCGGGGGTTCCAGCGGCGAGTTGCTGGGTAAGTGCCGTCCCGACGAACTGCCCGTAATCCGCATCCGGGATATTGGCGCGGAGTTCCTTCATAAAGCCTTCCAGAGTGGCGAATGGAATCTTGAGACCATTTTCCCCGACGCAGTGGGTGAAGTAAAAATCCGTTGCTGCTTGAGGGTCGGACCTCGTCCATTCACTAAAAAAGTTCATCGGATAAGTGCTCGGCGGATTATTGTCGTGCGCCTTCGTCATCTCAAGCGTGGCCTTGGCGAAACCAGCGAAGTCAAAGCCATCATCGAACCGGGCGTGTCCGCCGGAATGCCCGCCTTTGGAGGGCTGCACGTGGCCTAGCAGATAGAGAGCCGTCTCATTGCTCAAGGTTTCATATCCCATCATAAGATTGCCCGCATAATTCCCGATTTCCTCAGTCGTGAATTTTCGGGTTTTGAAGAAATCCAGTTGCTCTCTAACGGGGGAGTTTTTCATGCCAGCCCGGATCGCATCCTGACAAACACTGGCCCGGTTACTCCCTTGGATAAATTGGTCGATCCAATCGAGCGTCTGTTCCAGATTCATCTCGGCCATGGCATTTACAATCTGACGGAATGCGGAACCTTCCTCCCGTTCCAATGCCTGATAGCTGCCAGCTTCCTTGATCAGCGCGGTGGCGAGACCTTGCAGATGATTGAAATCACGAAAGGAATCCTTTGAACTGACTTGAAAGGAGTGCTCTTTGATGGCTTTGAAATCCGCTTCGAACGAGGATGCGACTGATGCTGAGGCATCCTTGTCTGGCCGGCCACGGTCCCGAGCGGGAGCAGGGACGCTTGAATTCTCAGAGACCGGATTCAATTTGAAATTCCAAACCAAAACGCCACCCGTTAGAAAGCCGATCCCGAAAACCAAAAAAGATGGAACAAATTTCATTTCCATGCCAAGGTAAACAATTCCATCACCCTGTCACGCCTGTTTGCGGCGAAAGGAACCCACTTCGCACCGCACCGGGGCGCTCACTCGCCTCAAGTTCCCCATCACGCCCGAGAGGTTCTTTCTCCTGTAATTCAATGATGCTAAGGCAACTTACCAAACTCCGATGCGGCCGCATCAAAGTTTGGTAAGAGGGCTTGCGGTGAGTTTACGAAGTGTGTTTTATTGTGATTTCTGCGTGCCGGATTTTGAAATCCTCACCGCATTGGCTTTAGGATCGCCTGTCGCATCTCGGCAGGCAGATTGCTGCTATCCAGCCATGCTTGGGCAGACATCGGATCTCTGCGGAAATAGATCTGTCCTTCACGGGTAAGCGATGGCGCACGCAGGCCCGGCTCGGAGATGTCCTGCGCCCAGTTGACGGCCACCGACGGGTTCTGCCATGCGTGGTCACTTGAGAATCCAATGATGACCACGACTCCGTATCACTGCGTAGCCACTTTCACCAACAGGCCGGACTTGCGCACGTGCTTTAGATTCAGAGCAAAAAACAAAGCCGCCAGCCCGCCCCAGATGAGGTTGAGGAAAAACGCATATTGCACCTGCCCCCATGGCACGGCGCCACCCGCGAGGACGGTGCGCATTCCCTCGAAGATCGGGGTGCAGGGCAGCGACATCGCGATGGGTTGAAGCCAGCCCGGCAATACGGAAACCGGATAGAAGACCGCCGCCAAGGGCTGGATGAAAAACGGCACCGCCCAGGCGAGGCTCTCCGCCGCCTGCCCCCAGCGCATGATCAGTCCGGTCGAAATCATCCCGAGGAACCAGCCGAACAATATCAGGTTTCCTAAAAACGGCAACAGGCCCATGCCCATGCTCGCGAGATTGAAACGGTAGGCAAATGCCGCCACCACGGCGAGGACAAGCAGCGTGACGGAAACCCTCAGCACCCCCACGAAACAAGTGGCTGCCACGTATTCGAACGTTCGCACCGGGGCGACGAAGATATTGAGCAGATTGCGCGTCCACACGTCTTCCAGAAACGAGATGGCGACCCCTTGCTGGGCGCGGAAAAGCACATCCCATAGAATCATCGCGCCGATCAGATAGGTGATCATCTTCGGGAAATCTCCGGCCCCTTGTTGTTGCAAATGTGTGGTGAGAAATCCCCACATCAATAGATCGACCAAAGGCCAGAATATCAACTCCACCAGCCGCACGGGATGGCGGGTGTAGAGAAAAAGATAGCGCAAGGTGAGCGCCCAGATTCTATTCAAGGATTCGAACATTATGAAGTTTTCAAGTGATCAGCTTTGTCGATCAGGCCCATCGCATGCACCTCGCCGCGCGCCACACCGATGAACAGATCCTCCAACGAGCTACGGTTGAATTGCTGGTGCACTTCGTTTGGCGTGCCCTCGGCGAGAACCTTGCCAGCGTGGAGGAAAACCAGCCGGTCGCACACCTCATCAATGTCCCGCATGTTGTGCGAGGTGTAGAGGATGGAAATGCCGGTATCCTTCTGGAGCTGACGCAAAAGTTTCCGCACCCGGTCCGCGATGTCCGGATCCAGCGAGGCGGTGGGCTCATCCAGCAAAAGCAGGCGTGGTTTGTTCAGCAAGGCTTTTGCGAGATTCACGCGGGTCGATTCACCCGCGGAAAGGCGACCGGTCACGGATTTTCTCAGATGGGTGATATCGAGCAGCTCCATCATTTCCTCAATCCTTTGTTTCGGCTTGGGCACGGCGTAAAGTTTAGCGAAGACCAACAGGTTCTGCCAGACGAGCAGATTCGATGGCAGATTGGTATAAGCTGAGGAAAAATTGACCTGCTTGAGGATTTCCACGCGGTGTTTCCACAGATCCAGCCCGAACATCCGCACCATCCCGGAAGTGGGGGTGGTGAGGCCGAGAATCAGATTCATCGCGGTGGTTTTACCCGCGCCATTGACACCCAGCAGGCCCAGCGATTCGCCGGGAGCCACCGAAAATGAAAGGCCATCCAGAGCGGTGTGTTCGCCGAAAATCTTCACCAACCGATCTGCCTCAAGAACTGGTGTCACTGCCGTCATGGGATGAGGGTGGCAGTGTTTTGTGAGATCGCCAATCCCCGCGTCAGGTATTTTGAATCAGCCCGAGATTCGGATAGTTCGCACCAAGGATGGGTTTGAGGCTGGGGGCTTTGAGCCAATCCGTGAGAAGGCTGCCGTAAACACTGCGGAAATCGACGCTGTGTTTGAGATCGCCTTCTGATAGATCCGTGAGGCTGGGGTGAGTGCTGTGGACACCGCCCTTCACTCCTGGTCCGGCGAGGAAGAGACAGGAGGCTTTGCCGTGATCGGTGCCGGCGCTGGCGTTTTCAGTAACGCGGCGGCCAAACTCGGAGAAGGTCATCAGCACGACGCGCTTGTCATTTCCCTGTTGTTTGAGATCGGCGAAGAAGGATTTGAGAGCGCTATCAAGCTGGCCTAACAAGCGATCGTGGGAATTGATCTGTTGGTTGTGGGTATCGAAGCCGCCGTGGCTGACGTAGTAAACACGGGTGGGCATGCCACCGGCGATCATGCGGGAAACGAGATTGAGATTTCTTGCGAGTGGAGTGCCATCGTAGCGGACATCCGTCTTATGTTTGGCGGCGAGTTCGAGGATGGTTTTGGAGCTGACTTGCGCATCCAGCGCCACGCGTTCGAGGAAGGCGAGATTGCCCTCGCCCTTGAGCCCGCCCACTTTGCCGCCTGCGGGCATGGCGATGGAGCCGCCGTCGCTGGGAGCATCTTCGTGATCGTCCGCGCTTTCAGGTTTGTTGAGATCGGAGAAAAATTCCTCGGCTTGGGCTTTTTCTCCGCCGCCGTAGATCCAACGGTAAAGTTCGGGTGAATTCAGGCATACTCCCGGGTTTTTCTCCGCACCAAAGCTTTCCGGCTGTGTCTTGTTGAAGCTGATGCCCACCGTGGGATCGGCACCCGGGCAGGCGTTATCGAAGTAACGACCGAGCCAGCCGGTGCCGCTTTTGTTCGATGTGTCCGCCGTTTCCCAGATGGAGGTGGAGACAAAGTGGGAGCGGTTGGGATTCGGGTAGCCCACGCCTTGCACCACCCCGAGGTTGCCTTCTTTAAAGAGGGAGCCGAGAAATGGCATGGAGCTATTCATGCCCACGTAATCGTTGAGCTTGATGATATCCTTTTCTTTCTTCGCGAGCCTTGGGCGGGACGAGTGGTAGGCATCATCGCCATAAGGCACGAGGGTGTTGAGACCATCATTGCCACCCGCGAGCTGGAGTACTACGAGGATCGTACCATCCTTGCCAGTGGTCGGCTGGATCGCGAGATCTCTAGCTCCCTCGTGGAGTTGGCCGAAGGTGCGTTCGATAAACATCGGTACCGTCCAGGTGGCTGATGCGCCAAGGAGAGTGGAGCGGAGGAAGTCGCGGCGAGTTTTCATGTGTTTAAGAGGTGAGAATCCGGAGTCCGGAATTTGAGATTTGAGATTTTTAACAGAGTTGATAATGGGGAGTGCTGAGGATGAGATGGCAGAGTTCGCCGACTTCCTTGTTGGTGAAGATCACGCCGCTTTTGGCGTTTGCGTATTCGATGAACGAGTGGCGGGCTTTTGCGGGCAGCGGGGCTTGAAAGAAGCGGAAAATGAGGGAATCGACGAGATCCTCGGGTTTGCTCCTGAGTTCTCGTGAGGCGATTTTTTCGTAGTCGGGGCCATTCCAACCACGGCCCATCATTTTCGGGCCGCCCCCCATGCCAGGGATTTTGGTTTTTTCGTTAGACATGGATTGGTCTTCCCCGCTGCTGCCCTTGGTGATGAATCCGGCGAGGTTGTAGCGGGTGAGCAGGGTGTTGGTATTGATCCATGCTTGGCCCCAATCCCAACCGGCGACGTTTGGAGGAAGAAACAGGATTTGCCCGAGCTGCTGTTGAGCGACGATGGGGAAACCCACCGGTGGCTCGGCTATTTCCAACTGTTTAAGTATGCTGACAAGATATTGCACCGGGCACTTGATCTGCGTGCGCATCGCTGCCTCGGAGTAAAATTCCTTGGAGAGGAAAATTTCGCGCAGCAGGGCACCGGTCTGGAAATTTTCTTTCTGATAGATTTGTGCAAGCGCGGTGATGGCGCTTTGGGATGGCTCTTCGTAAACAAAAAACTGCCATAGTTTCTTGGCCATGAAACGGGCGGGATCTTTTTTCTCGAAGATCAAGTTTACCACATCGGTGCCGTTGAATTTCCCGGTCGTGCCGAAGAGGGTTTTTTCGCCATCGTCCCATTGCCGGATGTTGTGGCTTACCGTTCCGTTGAGGCGGTTGATCTGATAGCCGGTGAACGCGCGCGCTGCCTCGTGGATGTCTTGCTCGTTGTAGTTCCCCTCGCCGAGGGTGAAGAGCTCCATTACTTCGCGGGCGAAGTTTTCATTGGGCATGCCTTTTTTCGAGTTCTGGGTATCGAGATAAAGCATCATGGCCGGATCCAACAGGATCTTCTGAGTGAGCTCCTTGAAGCTGCCGAGGGCGTTTTCCCGGAACAGTTCGTTTTGTTGGAAAACCAGCACGGTTTGTTTCACTTTTTGGACGGATGTTGCGAAGTGGTCGTGCCAGAAGAGGGTCATTTTTTCACGCAGCGGGGCCTCGGATTTGAGCATGCGCTGGAACCACCAGGCTTGGGCTTCGAGGGCCTGTTGGCGGTTGAGCTTTTGAAATTTCTGGATGGCTTCGCGGCGCTGTTTTTCCGCATCCTCACGCGAGAGGCCGCGAGAGGCTTTCCCCGCTTCCTTCCGTAGATCGAGGCGGCCGCGCATATCGGCGAGGGCCACTTCCTTATCGCTCCACTTCGGTGCGGGGAATGCATTGATCGCTTCTCCGGGATTGAGCAAAGAATCCACCGCCTTTTCCCGGCCGAGGGAGTGGAAATCTTTGATCGCAGAAGGACTACCGCCGAAACCTGCGCGATTGAGCAGGTGAGCGGCTTCAAAAAGTGTCCAGGGGCTTTCGGCTTTGGGTAACATGGCAGTAAGGATACAGTGACT
>JBBRIB010000102.1:0-8625 GCA_038221745.1 Verrucomicrobiales bacterium | reverse complement strand
AGCGTGAACGAGACGAGACCCAGCAACCGCCACGAGTGGCCCTGTAGGCAACATCCCCGGTAATGATGCCACCCGTGGCCGGTTTCGTGTCGAGGATCACTTTTTGGGCACGGTCGCAGGACGCGTCAGCTTGGAATCAGTTCGCACGGGAGAGGCGGGGGATGCCGCGTTTGAGGAGGCCGGAGTCCACTTCGCTGGAGATGGCTTCGTCCAGATTGATGGCGTATTGTTCTTCTGCGAATTCGATGGAATGGATCTCACCCATGTGGCTCTCGAAGGCGGAGATCAGGCTCTTCATGTTCTTGACGGGCTTGCCGTTGACTTTGCTGATGGTGAGATTGCGCAGCCCTTCATAGCCGATGGTGGCGGGTGTGGGGATGGCACCACTGAGGAAAACAATGCGCTCCACTTTGCCGACGACTTGATCCGGGTTTTCCAAGGCATCGAGAAAACTCAGAGGTGCACGGCTGGTCCATTCGTCACCGTAAGCCTCTAACAAGGGGCGGGAAAGCTCTTGGAAGACCAAGCCGCCTTTAATGAGGTAATTGGGTGCCCGATCAAATTGATAGATCGGGACGATCTGGCTTTTCTCATCCTCGCGGGTGAGGGTGGCTTTGATTTCCAGGGGCTGCCCGTCCCGCAGGAGGGAAAGGGTGACGATATCACCGGTGAATTTTTCCCCGCGAATCATGTGGGCCCCGAAGAGGCTGCCGTAGTTGGAATGCTCGTAGTAGCCACGGCGGTCGATCTTTTGTCCATCAAGGGCCAGCAGGACATCGCCCACTTTGATGCCAGCCATTTCAGCGGCTCCGCCCTGGCGGACTTTACTGATATAGATTCCACCTTGGTCTTCGGTGAGCTTGAGCCATTGGCGGAATGATGGATCTTCGGTGCGGGCGATGGAGACACCAAGGCTGGGAAATCCCTTATAGGTTCCGGTGGAGGCTTCTTTGAGGAAGCGGGCAATGATATCGGTGGAGGCGACATCACAGATTTGATCCTTGGAGTTATAGCTGGTGAGGATTCCTGCGAGTTTGCCATCTTGTAGCACGGGCAGTGAGAAACTGCTTGCCGCGCTTTGCATGGAGGCTTTGACCAGATAGGTGAGAAAACTATAACTCGGCAGGAAGGTGGAGGCAATGGTCACGCTCTGCAAGGTGCCTGGCGTGAGGAGCGGCAGGTTGTTGTCCTCCACCTGGAGGATTTCCAAGGTCTGACCGATCTTGGGTGGAGCGGTGACGATGAGCGGTTTGGTATCTTTGAAGAGCGCCTCACCTTCCTTCTCGTTGAGCGGGCCGAGCAGGGCGAGGTTTGCCTCATAGTCCACGGCGATGACTTTGGCTTGGGCGAATTGGTTTCCATTGGTGGATTCAAATTCGAGGTAAGTGGCATCTGCGACCATTTCCGCCGTGGTGAGAACCTGCTTGGGGCCGACGATGGCACCGAGGGCGCGACGTTTCCGGGGTTCGTTTTTTTCCCATGGCTGGCCGACATTCCATGATTGTTTGGTGGAATTGATCCTGACGACGGAGTGGGTGGCATCTGTCCTGGGTGTGACTTCGACGATTGCCGCAGGGGGCGCATCCGCTTTGGGCGCTTCCGCAGGCTTCAAACTTTCATTTTTAGGAGGATTACAAGCGATGAGGGCAAGTGAGATGGAGAGAACGATTAGCGGGCGCATGATGGAAACTTTTCGGAGAAGGTGAAGAGGATGGAGGAGGTAAGGAAGCTTTACTTGAGACCTAACACATCCTGCATGTCGTAGAGGCCGATGGGTTGATCCTGTAACCAGAGCGCGGCGCGGACGGCACCGGAAGCGAAAGTGGCACGGGAAGATGCCTTGTGGGTGAGTTCGAAGCGCTCGCCATCGGCAGCGAACATGACGGTGTGATCGCCCACCACATCGCCGCCGCGGAGGGTGTGCATGCCGATTTCCCGGGCTTTGCGCGGGCCGATATTGCCGAAGCGCCCGTGGGCGACATCTTCCTTGTAGGAGGTTTCGGTTTCTTCGTTGAGGATTTCCAAGAGCGTGCGGGCGGTGCCGGAAGGGGCATCGATCTTGTGCTTGTGATGCATTTCAACGACTTCGATATCGAAGCGATCCTGCTTGAGGACTCGGGCGGCTTGGCGGGTGAGCCAGAAAAGGGTGTTTACGCCCACCGAGTAGTTGGACGCGCACACGATGGGGAGGGACTTGGCGGCATGGTGGATGGCCGCGCGCTCTTCATCGGTGTGGCCCGTGGTGCCGATGACAAGGCGGGTGCCGTGTTTCAAGGCCGCTTCGAGAAGTGGCACGGTGAAGGAATGGATGGTGAAATCAATGACGCAGGATGCCTTAAAAATGGCGGCTGCAAGGTCTTCGCCTGCATCGTGGGTGGCGGTGACCTGGACGTGGGATTGGGCGGCGGCGGCTTCAATGACGGCTTGGCCCATGCGGCCGGATTTGCCAGTGACGAGGAGATGGAGCATAAGGTGATTCAGTTTTCAGGAGTGTTTGGGATGTCCTCCCAGATGTGGTGGGTAAGCTGGATCTGATTGGCACGGGTGGCGGCTTCTTGCGAGCGCGGACCTTTGAATGAAGCGATTTTCTCGGCGGTGGCAATCGCGGCGGCCCAGCGTGCGGATTTTTCCAACAAGCTGAGGGCCTTGAAGCCGCAGAGCTCGAAGTATTCCCATTCCGGTGGCGCTTGCTTGGTTTCCAGGACGGAGTAGTAGGCGATGAACGCTTGGTTTTCCCGTTTTTTGCCGGGGTCTTTGGGGTCGGGCAATCTTTCCAACACGAGACCCCGGAGATACTGCAAGCGGTGGATGAGTGCGGGATAGGAATCCGCAAACGGAAGCAGCGCATCATATACCTCAAGGGCCTTTTCAAGAGAGTTTTGGTCATCGGCACCCTGGGCATAGAGAGCTTGGCCTAACAGGAGGCCGGCGGGGAGCCGCAGGTTGTCGTCTTTCGGCAGGGAATCGAACCATTTTTCAAGGAAGGTTGATGCCTCTTTGGTGCGGCCCAGATTGGCGATGAGGTGATCCGCCTTTTCCAGACTGGCGATTGAAACGAGCGGGCCTTCCATGCCGATGGCGCGATCAAAGAGGACAATGGCCTCTTCCTTGGAGGATGCGGTGCCAACAAGGGCCGCAGAGCGCGCGGCGAGCAGCCAGGCGGCTTGGGCGCGCTGTGGATCGGTATCGGCGTTGGCGAGTTTCTCCAAAGTGAGCCGGGCTTGGTTGTAATCTTTTGCCTCGAACAAAGTGCGGCCGAGTGTGAGCGTCACACCGGGAAGGCTGGGGTCCGTGGGGTAGTCTGTGAGGATCTTGGTGGCGAGCTGGAGGGTGGCGGCGGAGTCTTTTGAAAGGTCGGCAATGCGGAGGCGGATGAGATCCAGTTTGACGGGAGGGAGGGTTTTGAAGAGTTCAGGGTTTGCGGCCCATTCTTCAAGCTGGGCGCGGGCAAAGGGTAGGTCCGGGGTGGGGATGCCGAGGGCGGCTTCGACGAGGGCAAGCCGTGCCTCGGCTGCCCGGGGGTGGTCCGGGTGGATCGCTAGAAATTTTTCGATGGCGGCTCGTTGAGCGGTGGGATCGGGGGTGGAGAGCGCTTGCTCCAGTTCGAGATTGGTGGCCAGCTCGGGATCTGTGGCGAGGGCCTCATTGAAAATGAGTTGGTAGCCTTTTAGATCGCTCTGGCGGAGTTTCGAGATGGAGGCATTGAATCGTGCGGCGGTGGCCGCCTCTTTGGTAAGTGAGGATGCGGCCTCCTCGAACAACCGAGCGGCTTGCTTGAGATCGTTGCTATCATAGGCGGTTCCGGCCTCAAGAAATGCCGCTTCGCCCTTGATGGATGCCGGAGAATGGCTGGCATCCCGCAGCATCTCTAACAGGGGAAAAGCAGCCTCCTTTTTTCCCTCTGCCAGATACCAAGCGGCGAGCTGATAGAGGGAGGGGTTCACCAGAGGATGGTCCGGATTTTCGAGGCGCAAGCGGGTCATCAGGCGGCGGGCCTCCGCTTTGGCATCGGCCGTGCCAAGGCGGTGGAGCCCGGTGGCCCGGGTGTAAAGTGCATGGGCGAGGCGCTCATCGGTGCTGAACGGACTGGGAAATGCCGAGGTGCTGGCAGATGGGAAATCAGGCGCGCTTGCGGCGATGGCTCCCAGCGCGGGGAGCTCGGGAGGGCTGATCCATTGGGCGAGAGTTTCAAGCACCGGATCGCTCACCGCAGGCTGCTCGGGTAGCCAGCGGCGGAGACGCTCGAACATCGCGGCGAGTTGGCGGGATTGCGGATGGTCCTGGATGTAGGCGAGAAGGGATTGGGAGGCGGCGGCGAGTTCCAGGCGTGCGGCGAGTGAATCTGCGAGGCCGAGTGCGGCGGATTCGTAGCGAGGAAGGGACTGGCCCATGGGTTGGGCGATGAGTTCCTTGAAGAGGTCGGCAGATTTTTCGGGGGAACCTTCTTGGAGTAAAAGTTGTGCTTCCAACAAAGTTCGATAAGCTTCATTTGACTCGCTTGTGGATTCTTTGGCGGGCAGGGTGGCCCGTGCATCGGCAGTGCGCCCGAGATCGGCTAGAATCTCGGTTTGCATGAGTTTGCTCAAGGAGTCCGTTTGAGATGAAGCGTCTTCATTGAGCAGGCGAAGGGCTTCGAGTGTGCGCTCTGGTTGCTGGGTGGCGAGCAGGAGATTCGCAAGTGAAAATACCGTTTCAGTGCGATAGGGTGCCTGGGGTGTGTTCAGCAATTTTGAAAACCCCTCGATCGCTTCGGTCAGCTTGCCTTCGCTTGCGAGTGCTTGCGCCCGCCAGAAATCTTGTGCGGGATGGGAAGCAAGGTGAGAGAGATTCAAAAGCTCAAGAGCGTCCGTGGATTTGCCGCCGCGGATGAGGGCCTCGATAAGTTGAAATGAAACTTCAGCTTTCGCGAAATCGGTAAGACCAGGTTCTAACAAACAGGTGCGGAAATGCATTTCTGCCAGTTCCCACAGGCCGCTGGCGAGCGCATCACGGCCTTTTTCCTGAGGGGAGGGTGCGGTTTGCCCCAGCAGCAGAACTTGCGAGGTAAGCAAAAACAAAACTGGAAAGGTCCAAATCCGCATCGGAATGGCCAGACGCTAGGAGCAGATCGGCGCTATTGCCAGTAAAACCATGCTTACCCGAAGGTGCCGAAGAGGCGGTCCCCCGCATCGCCCAGGCCGGGAAGGATGTAGCCGCGGGAATTGAGGCATCGATCCAGGGTGGCGGCGTAGATCGCGACGTCGGGAAAGGCTTCGGAGAGCGCGGAGACACCCTCGGGGGCGGCCACGAGGCAGGCAAATCGCACGGATTTCGCGCCGGCCTCGCGCAGGCTCCTGACGGCCTCGATGGCCGAGCCGCCGGTGGCGAGCATCGGATCCAGAATGATGATCTCATGCTCGCCGAGCGCGGGCGGATGCTTCAGGTAGTATGGCTCCGGCACCAGCGTTTTTTCATTCCGTGCGAGACCGATGTGGGCGACGGAAGCCTGGGGAATGAGATCGAGAAAGCCATCGAGAAATCCCAAGCCCGCGCGCAGGACGGGCACCAGGATGATGCCTTTGGTGAGCCGGGTGCCGGAGGTGATTTCCAACGGGGTTTGGCATTCCACCGTGACGGTGCTCAGATCCGCCGTCACCGCCGGCACCATCAGGGAGGCGATGCGGCGGACGCGTTGGCGGAATTCCGGCGAGGGGCAGGCGGGATCCCGCAGCTTGGTCAGTTCTTCTGCGATGAGCGGGTGATTGACGGCTTGGAACATGTCAGTCTTTTTGGGCGATGAGCTTGCGGAGATTGGCAAGCGGGACCTGGAGAATTTTTGCCGCTTCCTTGAGATCGCCGGCGTGATGATCCAGCACCCGCTTGGAAATCTCGCGATTGACCCACTCTAACAGATCTATATCCGGCGGCGCGGACTGGATGATCTGGTCGAGCGCCGCATTGAGTCCATCAGGCAGTTTGCGCGGCGTGGAAGCCAGCGGGATATCCCCTGGCAGGAGGATGTTGGAGGTGGCCAGTGCGCAGGCCCGGGCGATGGTGTTTTCCAGCTCCCGCACGTTGCCAGGCCAGTGATGATTCTGGAGGATGGCGGTGGCCTCTTCCGAAATGCGGATGCGGGCCATGCCGTTTTTGCGAGTGATGCGCTGGAGGAAATACTCGGCCAGCAGCGGAATATCCTCCAAGCGATCTCTCAAGGCCGGGATTTGGATTTCCACCACATTGAGGCGGTAATAAAGATCCTCGCGGAAGCGCCCTGCGGCGACTTCCTCGGTGAGATTCTTGTGAGTGGCGGCCACGATGCGGACATCGGTTGTCAGCGTTTCATTCGCGCCGACCCGCGAGAACGAGCCATCCTGCAGCACGCGCAAAAGCTTCACTTGAATCCCCAATGGCATATCACCAATTTCATCAAGGAAAAGCGTGCCGCCATCGGCTTGTTCGAAACGGCCGGCACGCCGGGCGATGGCACCGGTGAAGGAGCCTTTTTCGTGGCCGAAAAGTTCGCTTTCCAGCAGATTTTCAGGGATGGCGCCACAATTGATGGTGATCATTTCCTTCTGCCGCCGCGGGCTGTATTCGTGCACGGCCTTGGCAACGAGTTCTTTACCGGTGCCGCTTTCCCCGGCGATTAAAACCGGTGCATCCGAGCGGGCCACGCGGCCTACGAGTTTGAAAACCTCCTGCAAGGCGCGTGAAATTCCGATCATTTTCACCCGGCCATCGCTCTTCGGAATCTCTGCGGTGGGTTGATTGAAGCTGCTGCGGCGGTCCTCCTGGGTTTGGAGGGCGGACTCCACCACGGGGCGCAGTTCGAAGGCCAGGGATTCTTTGCGTAAAACGTCGTGGGCACCGCGTTGGGTGGCCTCGATGATTTGACCGGTGGTGGGAAATCCGGCGGTGAGAACAACCAAGGTTTGCGGGCTTTGCTGCATGATGCGCCCGAGCAACTCCATCCCATCGAAGGGCTCCATGTCCATCGCCGCAACGACCACGCTGACCACGGTTTTTTCGATGACCTTGATGGCATTGGCCGCGTTGTCACAACGAAGCACGCGAAGATTGTTGGCGGCTAGGTGTTTAGTCGCCCATTCGAGGAAATCCAAATCGGGATCGACGAGCAGCAAGGTATCTTCTGGTGAATTTTCCGGCATTATGAAGGCAGGGGAAGTGAATCAGGGTGAAGCGGGATGGCACGAAAAAAAACGCGTAACCATCGCCAAGACCTACTCGAAAAAGCGTTTGAGGGTTTTTTGTTCCGCGGGATCGAGCGAATCCCGCCATACCCGATCACCGCCCCTGCCGGTGGAATCCGTTTGGCCACCTGCGGAAATGGCTGATGCTGAACGATCCACGTCATGTTCCCCGGTCTGGAGTTCGAGCAGATCCCCAGGGGTGGATTTGGAAAGATCCTTGGCCTGGAGGCCGGTGAGATCGCCGAGATCAATTGCATCTTTTTCCTTTCCGAGCACTCCCGGGTCGTGGCCGGGGCCTCTTTGGATGCCGCCTTGGCCCATTCCTTTGCCGTCTTTACAATCGCCTTCCTGGCCCTCGCCTTCACCGTTCTGGTCGGCCAGCAATTCATCGGACCAATCCTCGCCTTCGCCCGCGCCGCCTTCTTTCATGGCTTGCTGGTGTTTTTTCAGGTTTTCCTTGAGTTGTTGGATTTGTTCGGGACTGAGCTTCGAGAGGTTCTGTGGATCGAGGCCTTGCATCTGCTCAAGGAGTTTGGGGTTGGGCTTCATCGCGCCGTTTTGAAGTCCTTGGAGCGCTTGTTCGAATTCCTCCATCATCCGGTTCTTTTCCGCCTCGCTGGCGGTGCCTGCGGATTTTTCCAATTGATTGAGAGCCTTTTCCGCGCGGTCGAGATCGCGCTCCATGCGCTGGGCCTCGGCGCTGTGGGATTTTTTCAGCGAATCGGTGGCCTCGAGCGAAGAGTGGCTGAACCATTGTTCCTCTTCCTGGGATTTGAGTTCATCAAGGCGTTTGCGGGTTTCCTCCAAATATTTTTCATCGACGACTTCTTCCTTGGTCAGTTGATCCAGCTCGGTCGCGAGTTTTTTCCATGCCTGGGGTTGCTCGGGCAGGCTTGAAATTCTGCTGGAGGCGGCAGTCACGGGGATCAGCAGGCTCGCGGCCAAAACAGTGAGCGCCCCGAAAGGTGGAACCAGCAGCCGTGGCCATTGCCACTGGAGGCCGCTGCGAGGGTTTACGGTGGGAGGAGGCCACGGCGTGATGCCCGCCAACGCCGCAGAAAGCGCGTTTTTCAGCTCCATTTCTGCCTCGATGCGGACGAGCGCTTTCTCAGGAGTTTCAAATTTCCTCGCAGCGATGGCCCAGCAGATCCCGCCGAGTATCACCAGCACCGCCACGCTGGCGGCAAGCATCTGCCATGGCGGAATATGGGGAAACTCGCGGCGGGCGATCAGCGAAGCGCAGCCAAGAACAAGCGATGCCACGATCAAAGGCGCGCTCATCCTCTCGATCCACCACCCGAAATTGATACGACGGGACACTCGCCGGGCAATGCGCAGCCAGTGGGATTGGTGGGATTCTTGTTCCATCATGGCTTTGAACTTGGACGAGAGTTTAAGCGTGACTGAGCGGGATACCAGCTTTCTCTTTTTGGGT
>JBBRIB010000101.1:0-8628 GCA_038221745.1 Verrucomicrobiales bacterium | reverse complement strand
CGCTTCCAGCCCGCTCGCCACCCCTGGAGTGATTGCAATGATCGCTCTAAAGCTTCACGCGATCCACCAGCCCAGCCGCGAAAATGTGGAAAAGGATTGGTCCGATGTTTTTAGCTTGGTGAAGGCCCACCAACTCTCGCTCGACGATCCCGAATTTTCCGCTATCGTTCTCAAGCATGGAGGAGAAAATGCCATTGAACGTATCCGCGCCTCGCTCATTGGCGGAGCTTGATTTTCCAACGGGTGCTGGCCCTCAACCTCATCCAGCCCGGTTCATTGATCCCCGTGAGGTGGAAAAACACTTCGCGCCGCTGCTCAAGAATCGCCCAAGCCCGGAACAGCGCTGGGCGCGGAAAGCGAATGCAACGCCGTTCCGTGGGTTATGAAAATCGACTGGTGCATGGCAAGGGGTAACAAGAAATTTCCGGGAGTTTTTTATGGAATAAGCGGCTTTCCTCTGCAACTTACGTTCATGAAATATATCAGTCTCGCCATGCTTCTTCCACTCTCCGTGGTGTTTTCCCATGCCGACCAGCTACAGGACCGTCTGGATGCGCGCAAGGCGGAATTCGAAAAGCAGGCACCGGCGGAAAAGATCGAAGCCTATGACAACGGGATCAAGGCTGTCATCGCCTCAGGCATGTTGGAGCGTGCGCTGAAGGAAGGTGATACGGCGCCCGATTTCACTTTGAAAAACGCGGTGGGCGAAGAGGTGGCTCTGGCAGATCTTGTGAAAAGCGGCCCCGTGGTTCTCACGTGGTATCGCGGCTCATGGTGCCCGTATTGCAACATTGCGCTGCAAGCCTATCAGAAGAATTTGGCAAAAATCGAAGCGGCGGGCGCACGGTTTGTGGCTCTGACTCCGGAACTCCCGGACAAGTCCCTTCCGACGAAGGAAAAATACAAACTTGGTTTCGAAGTTCTCACGGATCTTAACAATGAGGTCGCCGCGAAATTCAAAATCGTTTTCAAAATGACTCCTGCGGTGGAAAAGGCGATGGAAGATGCCTTCGGGCTGAAGAGCTTCAACGGTGAGGCCTACGACCGGAGCACCCTGCCCCTGAGCGCCACCTACATCATCCGCCCGGATGGGAAGATCAGTTACGCGTTTCTCGACGCGGAATACCGGAACCGTGCGACTCCCGAAATGATACTCACGGAATTGGAAAAAATGAAGCAAACCCGATGATTCACCGGGGTAAACGGGCCGGGCGGTATTCACCACCGTCCAGCAATTGTGAAATTACCGATTCCGGTTTGTTATCGCTGGTTTTATTTGGCTAAAGCGGCCAGAAATAGAGCAACGTCGGCAGGCTGACTAAAACAACGACAATCTCCAGTGGCAGGCCGAGCCTCCAATAATCTCCGAAGCGAAATCCACCCGGACCCAGGATCAATGTGTTGTTTTGATGTCCGATCGGAGTGAGAAATGCGCATGACGCACCGACCGCGACTGCCATGAGAAATGAATCTGCCCTCGCGTCGAGCTGGAGTGCGGTGCTGATCGCAATGGGACACATCACCGCCGCCGTCGCAGCATTGTTCATGAAATCGGAAAGAGTCATGGTGATGATCAGGATCAACCCGAGGCCGACCACTGCATTCCCTTGAGCGACACCTTCGAGCAACACCCGGGCAATCACCGCAGCCGCTCCCGTTGTTTCCATCGCACCGGCCACCGGTATCAGCGCGCCTAACAGGACGATGATCGGCCAATCAATCGCTTCATAAATCGACCGCAGCGGGATCACCCGGAACGCCATGCAGGCAAGAACTCCGGCAGCGAAAGAGATTGCAGCCGGCAGCAATCCGAATGCTGCGCCCGCAACGGCCGCCACCATGAAAGTAATGGCGAGCAAAGTCTGGCGCTTGTCAGGTATCCGGATGGCGCGCTCGGCCAGGGGCACGCATCCGAACTCGGACGCGAAGCCTAGCACCGCCTCGTGAGGCCCTTGCATCAACAACACATCTCCAGCACGGATTTGCACCACGCGCAGCCTGCGCATTGAGCGGCTGCCGTGTCTGGAAAGCGCTAGGAAATTGATTCCGAAACGCGTCCGCAATTGGAGATCCGTGGCAGACCGGCCGATGATTTCGGCATCGGGGCGGACGGCCAGTTCGATCAGTGCCATCTCCGCGGAATCTATGGAGACTTTCTCCACCCCAACTTCTTGATCTTGTGAATCCGCAGGATCCTCAAAGGTGCCTGAATCGGGCTTTTTCCGTACGTCCTCCTCCAATTTGAGCCCCATTGAAGAGAGCGCGACTGCCAAGGCTTCTGGTTCCGCTTCGATTAAAAGGATGTCTCCGGGTTCCAGAATGCGCCCGGCATCCGGGGCCATCACCCGGATCTGAGCTCTCACCATCCCAAGCACTTGCGCGTCCGCCTCTGCCAGCTCAGGGCCGATTTCACGCAGGGTCTTTCCAGCCGCCTTGCTTCCCTCCACCACCCGCGCTTCCGTGATGTAAGCCCCCGTCACGAATCCCTCAACACCGGCACGCTCACGGGTTGGCACAAATTTCCAGCACAACGTGACAAACACGACCCCTGTGAAAGCCACCGCCAACCCTACCGGTGTAAAATCGAACATCGAAAAAGTTCCCAGACCTGCCGACTTTCTGAATCCGGAAACAATCAGATTCGGTGGCGTGCCAATCAGCGTCGTCATGCCTCCGAGAATCGAACCGAACGCCAGAGGCATCAGAACTTTTCCTGGAGGAATATTATGCCGCTTTGCCATTTGAATTCCCACCGGCATCAGCAATGCCAGCGCACCGACGTTGTTCATAAAAGCGGACAACAGTGCGGCAAGCCCCGTCAAAGCGCCAATCGCGAGCAAGGGACCGCCCGACGACGGTAGCAGCCTTCTTGTCAACTCATCCACCGCCCCCGTCATCTGCAACGCCCGGCTCATCACCAGCACGCAAGCTACCGTGATCACCGCTGGATGGCCGAATCCCGAAAACGCTTCTTCCGAAGGGACCACCCCGGCGAGCACACAAGCAAGCAAAGCGCTCACCGCGACCATATCATGCCGCCATTTTCCCCAGATAAACATCCCAACCGTAGCAGAGAGAATGGCGAGGATATGGATTTGTTCAGCGCTCATGCGGAACCACACTTCATACCGCAGGCTTCCTTCGGCTGCCATGAAAATTATTTCGCACGCTGCACGATGCACGATGGTTGTTGAATTGAATCACCCATCATCATGCATTTCAAACTCCCAAATGCCTGATTGGTAGATTCCCATTTGCAGGGATACGGAGTCGGTTGTAGAGTGATTTGATGCCTTCAAATACGAGAAAGAGCCTTCCACTACCAAAGATCGCCGCCCTTGAAGCGTATGTGACTCGGATGTGGCCGGAATTAACGCGTAGTACCCGAGACGCATTCGAGGCCGTGAAAGACGTCAAGTTGGAAGCATTTGGCGGTCAGCGCTGGCCTCTCTACGTCTCCGCCAGCGAAGATCCAAGTCGCGTGCGGGAGCGCCTCCGTAGAACTTTGGAACCTGCGGCCTTCAAATCGATCAATATTAAGATTCTCAGCGGCGCGCCTGAGCAAATCACTGAGCATGGCCTTGTTTATCTTCCCGGACGCTATGTGGTTCCCGGTGGACGTTTTAACGAAATGTATGGATGGGATAGCTATTTCATTGCGCTGGGACTCATCGCCCAAGGCCGCGCTGGATTAGCACAGTCAATCGCGGACCAGCATCTTTATCAGGTCAAACATTACGGCGTGGTGCTCAATTGCAACCGAACCTATTGCCTGACTCGCTCACATCCTCCTTTTCTCGGGCAATTGAT
Organism: Verrucomicrobiales bacterium; assembly: GCA_038221745.1. Classification (GTDB taxonomy): domain Bacteria; phylum Verrucomicrobiota; class Verrucomicrobiia; order Verrucomicrobiales; family Akkermansiaceae; genus Luteolibacter. Next base: position 4,818 of record JBBRIB010000101.1, on the reverse strand, counting down.
TCTCGCCGTGTTCCACGAAACGGGCGATCTCGAATGGCTTCGCAACGCGCTTCCGAACGTCGAGCGCTACCACGCCTACTGGGCCAGCATGCCGCAATTCATTCCCGGCCTCGGACTTTCGCGCTATTTCGCGCTGGGCGATGGACCCGCTCCGGAAGCGTTGTACGGGGAAGTCGATTCCCTCGGGCGCAATCACTACGAGCGGCTCAAGTCATGGCTCCGCAGTCACGAAAATCTTGCTACAGCACAAGTATGCTATGACAGCAGCACCGATAGCCTGACACTCGCGGCTTACAAAGATGATCGAACGGTGCGCGAATCCGGCTTCGACCTGACAGACAGATTCGGTCCGTGTGGCATGGGGATTCGGGATTCCGCTCCGGTGTGCTTAAACACACTGCTTTGGAAAATGGAAAAGGACATTGCGGAAATCCGGCGCTTGTTAGACGCGTCGCCGCAATCGATTGATTACTGGGAAGAAAATGCGGAATCCCGCGTCGCCATTATGCATCGGAATTTTTGGGATGAGAAAGCCGGGCTGTTTTTCGACTGGCAACTTAGCCAAGGGAAGCGACGGCTTTATCCCTACGCAACCACATTTTGGCCACTCTGGGCGGGCTGGGCGACTCCTGCACAAGCTGCCAGAGTGGTCGGGAATCTGCACCAATTTGAAACCGAACATGGGCTGCTCACCAGCACGCAGCAAACCGGTTGTCAATGGGACGCGCCTTTCATGTGGGCTCCACTGGTCCTGATGGCAGTTGAAGGTCTGAATCGATACGGTTTCAAAGAAGACGCCGCGCGGGTCGCCAACAAGTTCCTCACCACACTTTCCACTGATTTCGAGCGCACCGGCATCTTGTTTGAAAAATACAATGCTCTTACCGGATCTTCGGAAATGGGCGATGATATCACCTTCGGCTATTCAACCAATGAACCCGGATTCGGCTGGACGAATGCGGTGTGCAGCATTCTCGCGAAAGGTCGTTCGCGGAAACGCGCCTCGTGAATCACTCCCTTCCATAATGTCTAACAAAAACACTTTCTCATTCAGATCATTGCGTCTCTCGCTGCGTTTCGTACTACCTCTGGCCATCGCGCTGGGAATTCTGGCATACGCGGTGGTCCCGTTGGCCGACAGGCTCACCCAGCGTTGGTTCGTCAAGGATCTTGAGATCCGATCAAATCTCATTGCCAGCACCTTGCATGATCGGTTGACAGAGCTCTTGCAACAAGGAGACACCACTCGGATCAACGCGCTGCTGCTCAGAACCATCCAGGATGAACGCCTGCTGGCGCTTGGCTACTGCGACGACGGCGGCAACCTGCTCTACCAGACCCCGACATTCCCGGATTCTCTATCGACCTCGTCCCTGGCGGTCGCAAATTCAGGATCATCATCCATCGTGAATCTGCCCCAAGGGGCGGTGCATGTTTCAATCCATACCATGGGCAAGCAGGGTCAAAAGGCAGGCTCTCTAATTCTCGTTCACGACATGAGTTTCGTGGCACGGCGGAGTGCCGATACCCGCAAATACATCATCATTTTCTTTGCCGTGCTCAGTGTTGTGATTTCGCTGATCACGGTGCTTGTCGCGCATCTAAGCTGGCGTGGCTGGATGGAAGGAGTCCGGGCGATCCTGCGTGGTGAGGGGATCGTGAAACCCTTTTCCCAGCCTCAGGCACCCAGTCCGGAACTCGAGCCCCTGGTGGGTGACCTGCGGGAGCTGTTGCGCAATCTGGATGCCGAGCGCCGCTTTTCCGACGACTCAACCATGACCTGGAGTCCGGAGTCCCTGCGAACGTTGCTCCACCAACAACTGGTGGGTGAGCGGGTCATTGTGGTTTCTAACAGAGAGCCATATATTCATTTGCACGATGAGGATCAAATCGCGGTGCACCGTCCCGCCAGCGGTCTGGTGACCGCCGTGGAGCCGGTCATGCGCGCCTGCTCGGGCACCTGGATCGCCCACGGCAGCGGATCAGCCGACCGCGAGACCGTGGACACTCATGATCGCGTGCGGGTGCCGCCCGCCAACCCGGAATACAACCTGCGCCGGGTCTGGCTCACCGCCGAGCAAGAGAAAGGTTACTATTATGGTTTTTCCAACGAAGGCCTGTGGCCGCTATGTCACATCGCCCATGTCCGGCCCGTGTTTCGCACCAGCGACTGGGAGCATTATGTTGAGGTCAACCAACTCTTCGCCGATGCGGTGGTAAAGGAAGCGGACAGCGACAACCCGGTGGTGCTGGTGCAGGATTACCATCTTGCGCTTCTACCCAGGATGATCCGCAAGCAACTGCCCAAGGCGACCATTATCACCTTTTGGCATATCCCATGGCCCAATCCGGAATCCTTCGGCATCTGTCCCTGGCGTGAAGAACTGCTCAAGGGAATGTTGGGAAGCACCATCCTCGGCTTCCACACACCCTATCACTGCAAGAATTTCCTCGAAACCGTGGACCGCTATCTCGAGACCCGCATCGAACATGAATCATCCACCATCTCACGACACGGCCAACTCACCATGGTGGAGAATTATCCCATTTCCATCCAATGGCCGCCGCCATGGCAGGGAACCCTGCCGCCACTTGAACAAAACCGGGCCGAAATCCTGAAAATGTTAGGCCTGCCTGATGATCACCTGTTAGGAATCGGAGTGGATCGGATGGACTACACCAAGGGCATCTTGGAGCGATTCATGGCGGTCGAACGGATGCTCGAACTCCATCCCGAAATGACCGGGCGCTTCTGCTTCGTTCAGATCGCAGCCCGGAGCCGCTCGATTCTGGAGGAATATCATGCCTTCGAGGTGCGGGTGCATGCCTTGACCGAACGGATCAACCAGCGCTTCACCCGTGACGGCCTGCCGGCCATCATTCTCAAGACCACACACCATGAACCGGATCAGGTCAACCGCTACTATCGTGCGGCCGATGTATGCGTCGTGACCAGCCTGCACGATGGCATGAATCTGGTGGCGAAGGAGTTTGTAGCGGCACGGGAAGATGAAATGGGAGTGCTGGTCCTGAGCCAGTTCACCGGGGCAGCCCACGAACTGCACGCATCCCTGATTGTGAACCCCTACCACGTTGAACAAACCGCCGAAGCCATTCACCGGGCCCTGACCATGCCGGAATACGAGCAACGGGAGCGGATGCGCAGCATGCGGGCATTGGTGAGAGACTTCAATGTTTACCGCTGGGCCGGACGTATGCTGCTGGATGCCGCCCGGGTCCGCCAACGGGAAAAACTCGCTTCCCGCCTCGAAGGTGATTATTAAAACCAAACAAATCCATGATCTATCTCTTCAGCGCCGCCGGACTTGAAGAACTTGGCCGTTTTGTCAGCCAAGACACGCTCTTTGCCTTTGATTTGGATGGCACCCTGGCACCAATCATTGCCGATCCCGGCAGCATTGCCATCGCTCCTGACGTGCGCCGCCACTTGATTGACCTGCATCGCTCGGCCCCGCTGGCAATCATCACCGGCCGCGCCCGTGCCGATGCGTCCAAGCACCTTGGTTTCACTCCCGGTTTTCTAGTGGGCAACCACGGCGCGGAAGGCCTGCCCGGTTGCCAAGCAAGCGAGGAGGAATACGTTCGCCTCTGCCGGGATTGGAAACTTCAATTGTTGGATTTCCTACCGGATCCGAACGGTATCGTCATTGAAGAAAAGGGCACCACGCTTGCCCTCCACTACCGCAACTCACCCAACCCCGAGCAGGCGCATAAGGAGATCCTTCTGGCCATCGACCGTTTAACCCCAACGCCCCGCGCGGTCGCAGGAATCCTCGTGGAAAACATCACTCCAAAAGACGCCCCCAACAAGGGTGATGCGCTTTTATCAATCATGCGGTCCCTGGCGTGCACCCGGGCGGTTTTCTTCGGCGACGACGTGACGGACGAGGATGTGTTCCGTCTCCGTGATGATCGCGTTCTTGGCATCCGTATCGGCATGGATCCGCGCAGCGCAGCCACTTGTTATCTCCATGACCAGAATGAAACAGACACCGCGATTTCCCATATCATAAAATTGTTAGGCCAGGCAGGGGAGATAAATCATAACAACGGGACGGGCGTTTAATTATTCAACGGGCATTCAAGGAGGGGCGGAACGCGTCCACCCACGCGGATGGCGAGCCATTGGGGTGTCCCAAGGGTCTTCTCATTGGCATTTCATTCTCACGACGAACGCGTTTCGCTGCTCCTACATTTTCTATCATGCACAGATAGCAGAAGCTAGAAATAAGAGATAGGAGATAAGAGATCGGGGATCGGGGAGGAGAAGAGAAGACAAGATTTCAACCACGGATTTCAAGGATCCCGCTTTGCAAGCTCGCGCTCAAACTGTATGGGGAATTATGGGATCTGATCAAGGCCGGGATCGGCAGCCAACTACATCGGCGAAGCGATCAGACTCGCGAGCCGGGTTTCGAGAGCCTCAGTGAGTGCGCCTGCACCACCCTTGGCGGGCAGGGTGCCGGATCGTAACATTTCACTCACGGCGAACGGTTCACCCGCCACCACATGCACCGTGCGCACGCTCGGGTATGTGGGGAAACCCAGGAGATCTTCCTCCAGTTTTAAAAGCGTCTCCGCCCTGTGATCAAAAGTAGGCGCAGCGAGAAGATAAGACCCAATGTAGCTGTGGGCCTGAAGCGCGGTAAAAACGCGATCCATGTCGTCCAACAAAACTTCACGCTCCGCCGCACTCGGCGGCTTATCCGCATCGAGCAAGCGCCTGCGGACACGGAAGCGCAGGGCTCGCACCCGCTCAGGCGGCGTGACTGCCTTGGAATCCAGCGGGTAATTCGC
>JBBRIB010000100.1:0-8662 GCA_038221745.1 Verrucomicrobiales bacterium | reverse complement strand
GCCCGCCCTGGCTTGGCGATTCAGATGGCGAATGGCATTGGCCTGCTGAGGCGGCTCGAACCGGTGGTCGAGCACCATCAACGGCATCCGGGCGCCGGGCATTTTGAGAAAATCGAGTTCTCGAAAAAACACTTTGGACTGCGGTGATGCCCACCGCACTCCAAAGTTCCGCCCTGCGGAACGGGAGGTCACTCAGCGCCACTTGTTTTCCTGTAACTCTTTATACGCTAAATAGGCAAAGTAGCCGAGGAAGAGCGGGAAAAGAAAGGATTTGAAAATAACAAACATGCCCACCCCTACGACCACCGCAGTGATGATGGTGACCCACAAAGTGATTTTGATACGCAGGGGGCCTAGTGCGGCGTTGAGCAGTTGGCCACCATCCAAGGGCATCACGGGAAGAAGATTCAAGAGCGCCCAGAAGACGCTGATGATGATCAGTCTGTTAAAGAAGTAACTCGCATTCTGGTTGAGTGAGTTTTCCGGAAGATTTCTAAACACCAAGACGACAAAGAGCGCGAGCAAGAGTTGGCTGACGGGGCCTGCGGCGGTGACGAGGAAACTTTTTTTCCGCGTCAAAATCCCAGCCGGGTAAGTCGCGTAGCCGCCGAAGGCCTCAAGGGTAACAGTGGTGGGGAGCCCGAAGCGACGGATGGTGAGCGCGTGGCCGAACTCGTGAACGAGAATCGAAATCGCCCCCGCAATCATGAACAGCACCATATTGATCAGCCCTTGGGTGGAATCGGCATTGAAGGCACCACCCAGCATTCCCATCGTAAGCCAGAAAAACGGCTGGATTTCCACCGGGATGCCAAAGAGCGAGAAGCGAATCATACGCGCATGGGTTAGGGGAAGAATCCTGCATTGGCAAGACTCACCCGAAATTTCCGCACGTCTTTGCGGGATACAAAGTTTCTTGACCAAACGCACAGCCTCGGCTACATCCTGCCCCCGCCAAAGTTTGCGGGACTTTTCCAAACTGCCTTTTCCCGCCTGATTAAGATGTTCCATTTCTTCAAAATCTTCAAAAACAGTTTTTGCGTCGGCCTTTTGAGCTTGGCCTCTCTCTCATGCGGCGTGTCCGAGCCTGACACTCGGGCAAGCCGCAAGCCCCAGAAAATCATGCATCAGTGGTATGATGATGGCGGGCCGGGGAAAGTGACGATCCACATCAGTTTGGTGGATCAAATTGCCGAATACCAACGCGGTGGCCGCAATATTGGCTGGAGCTACGTGGCAACGGGCAAAGAGGGCCGTAGCACCGCGCCGGGAAGCTACAAAATCACCGAGAAAATCGTGGATAAGCACTCAAACCGCTACGGCTGGGTGGAAGATGAGTTTGGCAATGTGGTCAATGGCGATGCCACGCCAGGCAGCCGGGTAGGGGAAGGGGAGAGCTACGTGCCGGCCCCGATGCCCTTCTGGATGCGTCTGACGAGCTATGGCATCGGGATGCACGCCGGGGTGATCCCGAAACCGGGTGAAACCGCATCCCACGGTTGTATTCGGCTACCTGAAGATTTCGTGCCCATCCTTTTCGATTCGGTGGTAGTGGGCACTCCCGTGACGATTTCAAACAGGCCTGCCGAACAAAGGCCGATGCGTCAGATCGAGCCTCGCTCACCTCCCGCGAACTACTCTACCGTCGTGACTCAGGCTTACTGAGCAGTTGGAACGTAAAGTTCGGAGCCTTTTGCGAGGACAGTCGCGTTATTGAGATCGAGGCCGTTGAGGGAGTTCAAGCGTTCTGCATCGGTGCCGTATTTGGTGGCAAAGTCGCCATAGGTCATCTCTCCATCAATGGTGACGGGGCGGATGGCCTTGGTATTTTCCGCAACGGGAGCCGGGGCGGGTGCGGCCTGCACTTGTGGAGCTGGCACTTCCACCAGCGGCTTGGTGTGCGGGCGCTCAGTTTGAATCACAGGTGATGGCGGGGGAGTCGCAAGGGCAGCAGGCTTGGGCGCGGGTGCGGCACTGGCGACTGTGGCGGCAGGCTTGGAAACACTCAAGTTGATCACTTGACCTGCGCGGATTGCGGTAGGCTTCGCCTTTGGATTGGCGGAGATCAGGGTGGAGACCGGGATTTTCAGCTTTCTGGAAATGCTTGAGTAGGTTTCGCCTGATTTAATGGTGTAGGTTTTTCCTGCTTCACTTGCGGAGGCGGACGCCGCAGGGGCCTGGGCAGCCGCAGCGACACTGGCGGGCGCGGGAGTGGAGCTGCGAACCTTGAGCTTCTGGCCCGGATGAATCACTGCATCCGGCTTCATCCCATTTTGCCTGGCGAGAGAGGTTGGAGTCATTCCCACCGTTCTTGCGATCTTTGCGAGGCTGTCGCCTGCTTTGACGATGTAGGTGCTGTTCGTGGCGGTTTCGCTCGCTGGAGTCGCGGCTGGCTCTGGCTGCGCGGCGCTTGGAGCATGGGCGGTTGCAACGCTCTGGCTCGTGGGCGGCATGTTGCGCAGCCTTGAGTTCTCTCTCTCAAGGTGCTGAATCTGACGTTCCTGCTCGGCGCATTTGCTGCGGAGAATCTCGATCTCGGTTTTGGCCGATACCACCGGACTTGCCAAAACCAGCGATACAGCAACAAATAGCAAATTTGGTTTCATAACAGGCAAAGGCTGACAATTTTTTAATTAAGATCAAGGAAAATTTAAGAAATCTTAAATAAATGAATTGCTTTTTTATATTCGATGATTGAGCGCGATCCATGCCGATTTTCTTTCAAATCGATGTATGCGGCCAAAAGATCACTTCCTGATCTACGTTTGCGATCATCCGGACCTGGCTGTCTTGTGAAATGACGAAGCCGATCACTTCTGGCTCCACCGAGCAGAGGCGATAAACCGAGCGATGCCGCGTGCCGTCTCCTTGCACATTCCAAGGCTGCACCACCGCACCATCCAGATCCTGCGCCCGGCCGACCAAAAGGACGTTGCGGTCCACCCGGATTTCCCCACCGAAGCCAACCAGATTGAGTCCTTGGTCCAGGACGAGCGCGCCATCCACTTGCATGAGATCGGAAAACAATCGGGCCAATTCGAAAAACGCTTCTTCCAGTTCATCCAACTCAAAGTCGCTGCTGTTTTGAAAGATGGACCAGGCGTCTGTTAGATTGGATTTACCGGGGCACAGTTGCCCGACGCGGCGGATCATCGCGAGCAGCAAGCGGCGGAAGCGTTCGCCTTCGCTTTCTGCGGCAGTGGAGTATTTGCAATCGATCCATGCCATCGCCTGCTCGAATTTTTCGCCTCTGTTGGGCAGGATGACCAAACTACCACCGTGGCCGCTGGTCCGCACGAGGTTGATGATACGTTTGACAAATTGCAGGGAAATCAGGTGGCAGAGGTCCACGTAAGTCTCCGTTTCCAAAGAGTCGGGCAGGCATCCTTCTGCCAGACTTTGAACTAGATAGAGCCTTTGGGAGGCGAAGCGTTCGTTGAGCAAACGCGATTGGAAAACATCCATTTGCGGGCCGTAGATGCGGCTGCCACGCCACTCGGCGATCAACGAATGCCCTTGGAAAAACAACAGGCGGCCCGGATCGCGAAGATGGATGATGGGGTGGGGTAAGGCATCGCCTGCGGACTTGCGCCCGCCTGCCACGAGATTGAGCCAGCGCGGGCCTGTGTTCATGATTCCCCAGATTTTAAAGCCTTGGTTTCCGACCGGCCAGATCGCGATCATGGAGTGGAAGAATCCGGCCGCAGGGCTGAGACGTTTGATTTCATTGGCAGTGAGATGCAAAGGGGTGCTGAAGCGGACGATGTGGATGGAAGTCCCGATGGAGGTTGGCAGATCAACCGCTTCCGGCGGAGAGAAAATCACCCTCGCCCGCACTGCGCGGCCCTCTTCCTTGAGCAAACTTGCGGAGAACAGGATATCACAGACGGTTTTCATTTCGTCCAGAGAGTGCTCCTCCGGATTTCCTGATAGATTGGAATGGAAGAGAGACAACAGCTCAAGCAGGCTGAGATCGTTGGCTGGGTCGTTTTGATAGGAGGCCATGAAGGATATGAGTCTTTCGAAGGATCGATGTGAGACTTGCAACGCCTCAAAAAATTGCAACGCCGATTCGGCAGAGTGAATGGAAATCGGTGGCTTTGTGTTTGTGGTTCTGCGGGGTTGTGCGAGTTTCGCGCGTCCTGAAGTTGCTTCTATTAAATGATCATGAAACCCCGTTTTAAGAAGTCCGCACTGAAGGATGGTGCTGGATTTAGGGATGCATTGGCGGCTTGGTTCGCGAGGGATGGAAAGGACTACCCATGGCGAAGGACGCGCGATCCGTATGCGGTTCTGATTTCCGAGGTGATGCTCCAGCAGACTCAGATCGCGACGGTTCTGGGGCGGAGTTTCTATCAGAGATTTTTGGAGACGTTTCCGGATTTGGAAAGCTTGGCCGGGGCAGGGGACGAGCAGTTGCTTAAAGCCTGGGAAGGGCTTGGATACTATCGGCGGGTAAGAATGCTGCGGGCGACGGCGCAAGCGGTGATCGCGGATCATGGAGGCAGATTTCCTTCCGAGCTGGCTGACTTGATGCGGCTGCCCGGCGTGGGCCGCTACACGGCGGGTGCGCTGAGGGCGTTCGCCTTCGATCTACCCGCAGCGGTGGTGGATGGAAATGTGGCGCGGGTCTTGGCCCGGCTGATGGATTTTTCTGCCCCGGTGGATGACGGCGCGGGCCAAAAGCAGATGTGGGAATGGGCCGAGGCGCTGGCAGATCCCTTGCGCCCGAGGATCTATAATTCTGCCTTGATGGAACTTGGCCAAACCCTTTGCCGCCCGGGTGTGCCGACCTGCTTGAGTTGCCCGGTGGCGGGTTTCTGCAAATCCAGAGAACCGGAAATCCTCCCCCACAAACGCCAGAAAATCGCGATCACCGCAATCGATGAGCATGCCTTGTGGTTGCGGGATTCAAGGGGGCGGCTGCTGCTTCATCGCGAGGGCGGGAAGCGACGTGAAGGCTTGTGGAAACTACCCACCCGTGAGGCGGCGGAGCTGGCCAAGCTGCCCGTGCTGGCGGAAGAATGCTACACCATCACCCGCTACCGGGTCACTTTGCGGGTGCACGATGGCAGGAAGTTGAAATCCTTTCACCCGGCCGCCGATGAGGTCTGGCAGGACCAGGGTGAAGCCATCGGGCTGGCGATGCCTTCACCTTTCCGGCGGGTGATCGAGCGATTGTTGGGAGAATTCTGAATTCTTGTGTGACGGATGCGGGAAGCTATGCTCTCTTGGCGGTGGATGCATAAATGTTCTCAGGGTTTCGCGTGGATCATCGCTTGTGTTTTTTGCCAATCCTGCGCCGTTGCGCCGCCGCCGGAGCGAGTCTCTGCGAATGCCGCCACCCGGCAAATCATGTTGGAGCGGGTGAGTGCCGTGGTCGTGACGGGACGCAAGGACTTGAACAACTGGGTGAACCGGGATTTCTCTACCTCACAGGCTCCCAAGGACGCGGATGGCGGTTCAGCCGCCCCGATCACGGAAGATGGATATTTCCTAACAGCTGATCATGTGCTGGCGCGGATGGCGGGGCGAAATGTGTTTCTCATCTACGGCCAGGGCGGCAAGCTGGCACCTGTCAAAGCACGGGTGGTATGGCGGTGTGAGTCATCAGATCTGGCCTTGCTTCATGTGCCGCTGAAGACACCGTATTTTTACCACTGGTCACCACCGGAGCGGTGGTTGCCGGTCGGCACGACGATTATTCATGGTGGCATCGCCACTGGATTGAAGCTGCCCGAAGGGAAACTCAGCACCAGCCTTTCCCCGGAAAAACCGTTCACGGGCACCCGTTGCTTCAAGATGGATATCCCGCTCCAGCCGGGAGATAGCGGTGGGCCGGTCTTGGATGCCTACGGAAATCTGGTGGGGATCAACTCGGCAGTGGAATTTCTCGTGCCTCTTGAAACCGCCTTCTTTATCGATTCCGAGGGAAATCGACCGAATGTTAGAAAAATCAACGCGATCATTCAAGACGACCGCTCGCGAAACAACCGGTGAAGTTCCACGTAGTGAGAGCCGATGAACATATTGGAGAAAGCCCTCGTGACAATCATCGGCAGCTTGCTGATGAGCGGTTGCGGGGTGGTGAGTTCGCCCCTTCTTCCGGGGAGTGAAGCGGCTGCGGCGAAGAATCAGATCATGCTGGTAAGGCAAAACCCGCCCTCGTTCGGGTTTCAACGTTTGAGCACCCAAGCGCGCAGCTACCCGGATATCAGTATCTTCACCAATGGCCGGGGGATTCCGGATTTTCTCGCGGAGACGGGTCGGTCCGAGCGGCGCTATTTCATTTTCTACTACCTCAAGGAGCGCGAGGCATACGCATGCCGCACCCGCATCGGAAATCGTGGAGCGGTGGAATTTGCCGGCCCCTATCCGATTACGAAGAACGAGTATAAACTGCTGGATGATCTCCGCCGTGCGGCCGAGGGGGGACGTTAGAGTTGTCATTTACCTCTAAGAAAATCTTCTCCCGTCCGTTGTTTCATTGCCTATGCAGAAACGTTTCTTCCTTCCACTCGTGGTCCTTCCTGGACAATTGCTCGCCCAGAATTTCCTCGATCCACTCGTCGTCACCGCCACCCGCAGCAGTCAGGTGGAGAGCAATACTCCCTACACCACAACCTACCTGAGCGCTCGGGATATCAGCGAAAACACCCGCCGCACCCTGCCCGAAGCGCTCCAATACACGCCCGGAGTTTTGGTGCAGAAAACCGCTCACGGCCATGGTGCGCCCGTCATCCGGGGCTTCATTGGTCGCCAGAATTTGCTGATGGTGGATGGCATCCGCATTAATAACTCCACCTTCCGCGGCGGCCCTGTCCAGTATTGGAACACGGTGGATATGCTGGCGATGGATCACATCGAGCTGATCAAAAGCCAGGGCTCGGTGCTTTATGGCTCGGATGCCGTGGGTGGCACTCTCAATGTGTTTGGGAAATCCTCCGGCTTTATGGAAGAGGTGTCAGGTGAAATTTTCACCACTGGCTCAGCGGCCTACGAGTTTCGCAGCAACGGTCAAGGCAGCCACATCGGGCGCATCGAGACCGCCACGGGGATTGGTGGGAAATTTGGCCTTCATCTCGGCTACTCGGCAAAAGACTACGGAGACATTGAATCCAACGCCATCGGGCGCATGGAAGGCACGGGCTATCCCGAGCAGGACCATGATCTGCGTTTCGATTGGGCGGTAACCCCGGATTCCACCGTCACTTTCGCTCACTATAACCTGGCCCAGGAGGGAGTTTCAAGATGGCACCGCACCCTCAATAATCCCGGCTGGAAGGAGGGTGATCACGTCGCCGCTCCGGGACGATGGACGGAGAATTCGTTCGATCAGGACCGCAGCCTCACCTACCTCCGCCATGCCGGGGAAAACCCAACGGCGGATGCTCCAATCCAACGCTGGAGTGCCACTGTTTCGATACAGGATTCCACTGACCTTGAGTTTCAAAATCGTTTCCCCGAGCGCGCCCTCAACAACTCCAGCGTGCTGCGCCGCACCCGGATCGATACCCGCACCCTCGGCGTGGACCTCAATGGCCAATCCAATCTCGGCCCCGGGGCGCTTCTCTACGGCATCGATTTCTACCGGGATGATGTGGATTCATCAGGGTTTCAATCAAATGCCATCGGCGGGCCTCGCAAAGAGCTTTTGGCCATCGCAGATGATTCCACCTATGATCTGTTAGGAATTTACTCGCAATACACGTGGAAACCCATCGAGTCCCTCGAAATCACCGCTGGGGCCCGCTACACCCATGCCGAGGCTCAACTCGGGCGCTTCACCGATGCCGCAGGAAAACCAATCGAAAGCTCGTCCCAACAATGGAACTCCGCAGTGGGTTCACTCCGCGGCATTTACTCGTTAGACCAAACATGGAGCATCTACGGCGGGATTTCCCAAGCCTTCCGCCCTCCCAATCTGGATGATCTCACGGGTAATCAAACATCCAGAGCAGGCACCACCAACCTGGGTTCGCTCGATCTGGAGCCTGAAAAGTTCATCACTTACGAACTGGGAACTCGTCACAACACTGAGAATACTTCGCTGAATTTCGCAATCTACCACACCGCTGTGGAGGATCAGATTGCCGCCGCCTTCACCGATCCCACACTCAAGACCGCTATCGCCACCAATTCCACCGATGGCTACAGCTACGGCATGGAACTTGAAGGCGCTTGGCGTTTCCTTCCGCAATGGACCTTGTCGGGTTTTGTTTCCTGGCAGGATGGGCGCACCGAGAGCGCCGCCTTCCTGGGCAGTGATGAAATTGTTGATAAATACGGTTCACGGCTACTGCCATTCACCGGCTCGGTGGCCTTGCGTTGGACGGTCGACTCCGCGAAATTCTGGGTGGAAGGCCGCATCCTCGCGGCGAATGAGGAAGACCGTATCTCAGAAGTGGATCAAACGGCCGACAACCAACGAATCCCTACCAACGGCACACCCGGCTATGTCACCGCTGACCTGCGTGCCGGCTGGCAAGTCAACGAGCACCTGGAACTCACCTGCGGCATCGAGAATCTGACCGATGAAGATTACCGCAATCACGGCTCCGGCCAAAACGAATCCGGCCTCAACGGCATCTTCCGCGCCAAGGTTTCGTGGTGAAAATTACCCGCGAACTTATCCCTTGCATCCGCTTTCGGCTGAGGTAGC
>JBBRIB010000099.1:0-8678 GCA_038221745.1 Verrucomicrobiales bacterium | reverse complement strand
CCCTTGAAAATCCGGGTTTGAACGCTCCTCGAAATGGTGTAATCAAGCTCATGATCCGTCCGACACTCGGCATTTGTGCGCTGTTCATCTCCATTTTTCCGCTTTCGGCTGAGGAGGAGAAACCTGTGGAATCCACCATCGCGATTTATGATCTGGAAGGGCCGCTCTCGGAATCCGGCATTGGGGATGAATCGCTCCTCGCACTCACCATCGCTCCCTCAAGGCCGCTCACGCTTTTCGATTTGAGCCGCAGTTTGGAAAAAGCACTGGAAGATCCGGATCTCAAGGCGGTGGTTCTTGAAGTGGATGGTGCCGAGCTTGATTTCGCCCAAGTCCAACAAGTCCGCCGCCAGCTTCTATCACTCCGTGCCGCGGACAAGGATGTCTGGCTTTACACGGAGCATCTCACCAATCGCACCGCGTTGTTGGGCAGCGCGGCGAATCATTTCATCCTGATGCCGGAAGCGGACTGCGGGTTCCATGGCATCTATGCGGAATCGATGTATTTCAAAGGCATGCTCGATAAAATGGGAGTCCGCGCCGATGTCGTCCACATCGGAGACTTCAAAAGCTTCGGCGAGAATTTCTATCGTACCGGCCCGAGCGACTACGCACTCAAGCAGCAAGAAGCGCTCATCGATTCCATTTTCGACCAAGTCGTCACACTGGTGGCTGAAGGTCGGAAACTGCCTCAGGAAACCATCAAGGCCCTCATTGATGACGGTGCGCTAACAACCAAGAAAGCCCTCGAAGCAAAACTGATCGATGGCCTGATGTACCGCACGGACATGGTGAAAAAACTCAAGGAAACCTATGGTGAGGATGCGGATTTTGATCGGGAATACGAGTTGCCGGACCTGGATGGGCCGCAAATCACGGGCATGATGGATTTCTTCAAACTCATGTTCAAGGATTCCAATAACGCGAAGTCGCGCAAAGACTTTGTCGCCGTCGTCGCGCTCGATGGAGACATCACCGAAGAATCGGTGGCTCCGGTGCGCAGTGAGATTCTAAAGCTCGCCAAGGATGAGAAGGCCAAGGCGCTGGTCCTGCGGGTGAACTCGCCCGGCGGTTCCGCGCTGGCCAGTGAGATTCTGTGGGAGGCCACGGATGAATGGAACGCGACGAAGAAGCCCTTCGTGGTGTCCATGGGCGGAGTGGCTGCCAGCGGTGGATACTACGTTTCCGCCGCGGCCAATCGCATCTTCGCCGAGGAGGGCACCATCACCGGCTCCATCGGCGTGGTGGGGATGAAGATTGTGTTAGGTGAGGCGCTGGAGAAAATCGGCATCACCACCCATAGCAGCCAGCGCGGCAAAAATGCCGGCATCATGAATGTGACCAAAGGTTTTTCCGAAGAAGAATCCAAACTCGTGCGTGATTCGATGACAGAAATTTACGGCACTTTCAAAAAGCGCATCGTCGATGGCCGGGGCAAGTCCTTGAAGGGGGATCTCGAAGCGCTCGCCGGTGGAAGGGTTTACAGCGGCAAAGATGCCTTGGCCGTGGGCCTCATTGATGAACTCGGTGGGCTTCACGAAGCCATCGCCCATGCCGCGAAAGAAGCAAAACTGGAAGTAGTGGAATCCAAACTCATCCCTCAACCCAAGAGCGGGCTGGAAGGCTTGTTCGCGCCACCTGAGAAGGCCGATGAGGATGAAATCATTCGTGCCTCGGTGGCGGATGGCAGGGCCGCGCGGTTTCAACATCTCATCGAATCAAGCGGCGTCCTTGATGCGCTCCCGGTTTCCGCCCGCTCCGAGATCAAGCGCCTTGGCTCGCGTCTGCAAGCCTTTCAAAACAGCCGCGTCCTGCTCCTTGGCCCCGATCTGAACTTCCGCTGATCCTGTTTCATGAATCTTGTCAACTATCTCCAGATGGACCCCCATCTCCTCGTCGGCCTCATCAACACGGAACTGCGCAATCATTGCGACTCGCTGGAAGACCTTGTGAAAACCCATCACCTCGAAGAACAAGCGCTTGTCGTAAGACTAGGCAACGCTGGCTACACCTACCAGAAAGAGCAGAACCAATTCCGGTAAGGCAAACGCCGTTTTCCTTAGCTGCTCCGAATTGTCTCCTCTCTGATCTCTGATCTCTGATCTCTGATCTCTGATCTCTGATCTCTGATCTCTGGTCTCTGGTCTCTGGTCTCTTCTTCCCCAGCCAGCACGGCGGCGCAACCTTCTTTCACCCCATGTTTTCGCCAGTTCCCCCTGTCGTAAGGCATCTGCTTGCGGGTGCATGACAAAAAATCAAGGAGCGGCGAAACGTGTTCGCCGTGAGGATGAAATGCCAAAGAGAAGACCCTTGGGCCACCCCATTGGCTGATCATCCGCGTGGGCGGACGCGTTCCGCCCCTCCTTGCATGCCCATCGTGGCCCGTTCCGTGTCTAGGATCACTTTTTTGTCCTGCACCCTCTGCTTGCCACGGCCCCTAACATTTGCCCCTAACATTTGCTTGGCATCGGGCACTTTATTTTTTAGTAATTCCAGCAGAAGTTTCAATTCCTGTGATTCTCATGCTTTTCTCACCCAAAAAAGACCTCACCGGCGAACGCAACTTTGGTTTGGTGGCCTCAAGGATCTCGAAAACCTTGATTCACGTGGCTGAGGCCAACGGGGTTCCGCAGAGTTTGATGAGAAATCCCCATGGTCTGAGCACCGGCATGGAAGTGCTTATGACAGACCATCATGCGGTGCCTTGGAAGGATCTCGTGATCTTGGGTCAGCGAGCCGCCGACCACTTTGGAAATCCTGCGTCGTTGGTGAAATTAGGCCAGAGCTATTATGCCCATTTGGAGCACTTGCCTTACACTCGTCTTGCCACAACGGTGCTGACGTTGAGAGGAGCATTTTACCTCACGGAAAATTATACGCTGCCCTACAATTATGAGGCATTGATCTGTAAGACTCGGTGGAAGAATCGGGTCGAAGCGGTGAAGGTGAACCGCCTTAAATACCCGGATGATCCGTATTCCGAACCCATCGCCCTAATCGCTCAAGGAATATTGGAATACTTTCCAACACTTTTCGGGCGTGAACCGATGCGTGAAGTTCACTTGGAAATCGGCGAGCGCGAGGCGAGCTATCACTTCGTCCTGCCCCGGCGTATTGGGCCGATGGTCTTCATGAAACGTGCCGCGCAAGCCGTCGTTCCTAACAGGAGTCGTTGGAAGCTGTTGCGTGAGCAGGAATTTCAGTTGTTGAATAGCCAGTTTGAATCATCGCGCGGGCAAAAGATGCTGATGGACCTTATAGTTCAATCCAAGCTGCCTTTGGTTTTAATTGAAGACGGTAAACTCGTTTTTTCCAATCGATCACTCGAGACTTTGCTCGGTGAAGCGATTCATCAGGATTCGCTGCCCTTCCACGATATTGCCAGCCAGATGCAGGGCTTGGAAGGCGGGGAGAAAATGAATTTCACGGCGAAAGCGAGCAGTGGCATCATCCTCCCGTTGGAAGCGACTCTCTCCTCACGGCTTGCTGGAGATGACAAAACAGGCCGTGGGACCTTGCTGATGAGCATCCGCGACCGCCGCGAACCTGAAACCCGGCAGGAAGCCATCACTCTCGCTCGCGAAGACGAGCGATGTGCGCTCGCCAAAGATTTACATGACGGCCTCGGGCAGACTTTAAGCGGTCTTGCCTATCGGGTTGCCGCATTGAGCCAGCAAAATCCCTCAGACCCCGCCCTGCTTGCGTTGGGCAGCGGGATCAGCTCAGCCCTCTCACAAGCTCGTCAGATTGCCCATGCCCATCATGCGAGTGGAAATGGCTCCATCATCGAGCCACTTCGGCTCGCTTGCATCGATTGTCAGGCGATTGCAAACCTCCCTGTGAATTTCTTACTTGATGCCACCGAACATGAACTTGCGGATTTGCAGGGCGACTCGCTGGAAATGATCCTCAAAGAGTCACTCGCCAACGCCTTGCGCCACAGTGGAGCTTCCCGCATCAACGTCTCTCTGGTGGCCGCCGGAAATCAAATTCTTCTTGAAATCCAAGACGACGGTTGCGGGCTCCCTGCGGACCATCGACCGGGTTTCGGCTGCGCTTCGATCCGCTGCCGGGCAGATGCCATGAATGCCACAGTCGAGTGGCTGGCTACCCATCCTGGAACTCTCGTCCGTTGTAAATTTCCCCGTAAACAGTTATGAAATCGGCAAGTATCATCATCATCGACGATCACGTCTTTGTGAGAGAAGGAATCGAAGCCCTTCTAAACCAAACGTTTAATGATCCGAGTATCTCTTCTTTCAGTCGTATTCCTGAGGAGTTGGATTCCCATTGTGTGGGAGTGGATTTGGTGATTTGTGACTACAGGGTGGGGGACGATCATGCCCTGAGCTTGCTTGTTGCAATTGCGCGGCAGGCATCACCGCCGCCCGTCCTGATCATCAGCATGTTATCTGAGGAAGAGGTCGCGCCGCGATGCATCGCCGCAGGGGCCAGTGGCTTTATATCCAAGGCAGCACCTTCCACGGATTTCATTGCCGCTGTGAAGATGCTAATGGCTGGGAAATCTTACTACAATGCCAAGATCGCCAAATCTTTTTTCTCACCATCCGGGCGGGGTGGGCCGATTAGCACAACCTCTGTGAGCCAGATCCTCAGTCCCAGGGAACTTCAGATTTTCTCAAATATCGGTGAGGGGAGGCCAGTCAGTAAAATCGCGGAACGTCTTGGCATCAGCGTCAAAACCGTAGAAACTCACCGTGAAAACATCAAAAATAAACTCAATATAGCCAGTGCCGCAGAGGTTCTGATTCTTGCCTCTAAATGGCTGTCTTCCGGCCATTGAATCGCAATATATCTTTCGTATTTAAAAATCTTCCATGAAGTTCTTTCCAGTCGTCTATCTGTCTCTGATTCACCTCAATGTTTCTCTCGCACAATCCCTGCCTCCGCTCCTCGTCACGGGCGATAAGCTAGCCTCCAAGATCGGGCAAACCTCAGGAAATGGAATTCTCTTTGATGATGATTTCCTATCGACCTTGCCGCCTTCCTCTGCCACCTATCAAGATCTTTTCAGCGTAATTGCGGGTGGCTATTCCGGCAATCCAACCGCAGGTTCATTCAGTCTCAGAGGACTCAATCAAGACAACGTTCTGGGTTACGTTGGGACCGGCTCAAATTCACTCATCGCTGTGATCGAGGATGGTGCGCCTCTTTCGTCCAATGTGTTACGCTATTTGCCACCCGTCCTCTGGAACCTGCGGGGAGTCGAAGTTCTCCGTGGGCCTCAATCGCTTTCACAGGGTCCTAATTCCCTTGGTGGGGCATTGCTGCTTCACACCCGCCCGCCCGGTTTCGATCATAGTGGCTCCGCACTCATCGAGTTTGCAGAATACAATACTTTCTGTGCCGCGATTGATCAAAGTCTGACTTTGATTCCCGAAGAGCTTGCCCTCGGGTTTTCCTACCATCACCAGGAATCGGATGGACAGACCACCAATCGATTTTTCAACGACGATGAATTCGGTGCCACATCGCGCGATCGCTATCAAGCACGGCTGTTTTGGCATCCCGGTAAGAATCCAGCCAACACCATCGAGCTATCACTTGTCCATGATCAATCAGACGGCAATCCATTCGCCACCACCACCTCTTCTCCTGGCGTGGATTTCTTCGACCGGGAAACCTCCTTGAACACCCCATCCAGCTACCCCGCGCAGCGTAGCGCCGCCATTCTGAATGCCACATTTTCACTTCCCGACGATCTTGAATTAAGGTCAAACTCCGCCATTCAACGCTTCGATCTCGAACAATCCTTCGATCTTGATGCCACGCCATTCCTCTCTTGGTTTGTGAACGGCTCGACCGATGAAACCCGCTTCACGCAGGACTTCAATCTCATCCGCAGACAGGATGATTATCAATGGCTTCTGGGTGCCTACTTTGAGCGCAGCAACTACGATGTGGGCTTCTCTGGACGTGGCCTCGCGCCCTTCCCCGTTGGTAGTAATTTCGCCAATGCTGCCTCTGAGGCAGTGATGATCGCCGCGCTCTACGGTCGGCTTGATTGGGAATTTATGGAGAAATTTCATCTCACGGGGGGGCTCAGGATCAATCATGAGGACCGGGAACTTGATTCTACAGCCCAGTTCGGTCCATTCCCTGAGGGCCAATCTTCAGGTGACACCACCACAAGCGACCTGCTGCCCCAAATAGGCATCTCGTGGCGACCCGAGGAAAACAAATCCATCGGACTACAAGTCACCCGCGGCTATCGCGGTGGCGGTGTCAGCTATGCGCCTACCCTCGGCATAAGCCAATCCTACGATCCCGAGTATGCCTGGGAGGCGGAACTTTTTGCCCGCATCGCGCCCACGGATTCATTTCAACTATCGACTGCGGTTTTCCATTCCTGGCTCGAAGATCAACAAGTGCCGCTTCAAGTGCCCGGCGGCTTTCCCAACATCGATACGCTTATCGCCAATTCGGCCTCTTCCCGGCGTTATGGCATGGAAATCGAAGCTTCCTGGGAACCTCTCGACAGCCTGAATTTCCACAGCTCCTTGGGCTATATCCACACCGAGTTCCGCACCTTGGACATCAATGGCGTGGACCGCTCCGGCCAAGCATTTCCCAATGCCCCGCAATGGACCGCATCCATCGGTGGAGACTACCATCACAGTTCCGGATTCTTCACCTCGGCGAATTTTTCATGGTCAGACACGGCTTACACCTTCGTCAATAGTCCCGACCTCACCGCGCTTGAATCCCGCAGCCTCCTCAGCGCCCGCATCGGCTACCAGTGGCCCCATACCAGTCTCTATCTCTTTGGCTCGAATTTGTTGGATGATTCATACGCCTTGATGCGTGCTGACAATTCCTCCCTCGGCCTCCCGGTTTCCGGCAAAGTTGCCCCCCCTCGGATGCTCGGCATCGGCTGCGAAGCCCGGTGGTGAAATCCAGCCATGGCGCACACATTCCTGTGCATTAATCCTGAGCAAGCACGGGCGTTGCGGCAGCCCCTACCCCTAAGAGGATCACCTATGAAAAATAGGTGGTTTTCCCCGATGCGGCGGCCAATTGTTTTGGATAGATTTTTAGATCTCACAAGGCTGCTTTCAATGATCTTTCCTTCACTTAACGCTTTTTCGAAATCCATCGCACTATCCTGCTGCCTCGCAAGTGCTGCGATCGCGCAATCATTATCCTCTCCTCGGCCGGAAATTGTCTCCGCGTGGAAACTCATCGGCGAGAATTTCCTGGCCGTCTTCACCCACGACGGGAATTTTTATACGATCCAGGATAACGCAACCGCTCCGGGTTTCGAGCGTGGCACTTTTACATGGGACAAGTTCAGCAAGGAATTTATCGCGCAAACCATCGTCGATACCAACGGCGACGGAGGATTTTCCCACCCGGACGGAGTCTCCTTGATTACGATCAGCGGAAACAACCTCAGCTACTCTGTAGCAGGCGAGCCTACCCGTATTTTCACCCGCGTCGTCAACACCGCCTCCGCCATCGTTGGATCTTGGTATATTCCGGGTGCGAGAGTCACCACCACCTTCCTCAGTGATGGCACCTACTACGATGCAGAGGAGACAAACGACGCTCCGTTTGGGTATGATGGCGTCGAGCGTGGCACTTACGTATGGAACTCTTCCAATAAAGTCCTCACCGCGACCCCTATCCTAGACACCAACGGCGATGTCGGACTCAGCAGCTTGCCGCCGGGCTTCACCGCGACCATCACCGGAAATTCCTTGGTGGCCTTCGATGGCACCAATGCTACGATCCTCCGCCGCGTCACCCCCCTGCCCACCCCGCTCAGTGCGACTAGTGAATTCGAGGTCGGAACGGGTGCCAACTACCGGCAGACGAGTAACGCGTCGCCTGTTCTTCTC
This sequence comes from Verrucomicrobiales bacterium, assembly GCA_038221745.1. GTDB lineage: Bacteria > Verrucomicrobiota > Verrucomicrobiia > Verrucomicrobiales > Akkermansiaceae > Luteolibacter. The sequence continues at coordinate 816 of JBBRIB010000099.1, read as the reverse complement.
GCCGTTCCCGCCCCGGGTTCCGATGCAGACTTCCCGTTCTCAGGCCAAGCTTACTTTACGGGAGAAACCTTACCCGGAGCAACGCCTTTAGTACCGGATGCTGATGCCCCGAACCCCAACGCGACGCTTTCCATCACAGGGATGCCGGTTCAGCAATTCACATGGGACTATGTAGATGGCCTCGGCTGGACGCTGCTTACGGAATATGCGTCCTTGTCTGAGTTGAATCTCGCTTTTCCAAACAGTGCTAGCTATCTCTTTAACATCCCCAGCGGAAGTTCTACATTGACCTTCCCGGTCGGCGGTGCCTTCCAGCCCGCCCCCAAGATCCAGATCGGCGGCGGAGCGTGGAGCGGCGGGAAGTATCTTCTCGGTCCCGACCAGACGCTTCAGTGGAGTCCGCACACGGGTTATGATTCCACCTCGCTTGTCACGGTACTTACGGTGATCGATAAGGCTGCGGCTCCAGATGATATCCTTTTTGAAGATGTCATCCAAGGTGATGTCGCCTCCTACGACTTCAGCGGAAAAATCGAATCCGGGCATACCTACGATGTGGTGGTGGAGCACGTCAGGATCGCGGCTTCAACGACTTCCGGGACCGGAGCCTTCGCAGGGAGATTGGGATACTCACTTTACAATACCAACACACGCTTTGAGATGGTTGCCCCGGGTGCCGAGCTGGAGTCACAGTTGATCTCAGAGCAACCCGTCTCGCAAGCCGGCATCCCCGGCGCACCGCTCGTCCTCAGCGTAGGCATCAGCCAAGGAGCCTACCCTTTCACCATATTCCAATGGTTCAGGAACGATGTGGAA
>JBBRIB010000098.1:0-8694 GCA_038221745.1 Verrucomicrobiales bacterium | reverse complement strand
GTCCTTCAAGGTGGGCATGTCCCCCAGTCATGCTAAATGGTTGGTGCAGGCGCCGTTTTGGCTCCTTGCCGCAAAAGTTTTGCGTGACAAGAAGGTTTCAGGATTCAAGTCAATCGATCTCGCGGATTTTTCCGCCACCTTCGGAAAACTCGCCAAACACTACCAATCCAAGCAGTCGGGTCCTTCGCCTGTGATGGTTGCCAAATATCAGGAGAAGGCGCTTGCCGAAGTCGCTCGACAAATCGGTCGTTTTCCTTCGTTGGAGTTGATGAGCACCGAAGCACTCGGGCACATTTATGAAAGCGCCATCATCAACAGGGAGACGCGCAAACGATGGGGAACCCATTCGACTCCGGTCTGGTTGATCGACTATATGCTCGGCCGTCTTCGTCCCCTGATCGCTGCGTTGCCTACAGAAAAGCGGCGGGTGTTCGCGCCCGCCGTCGGCCACGGCGGATTTCTTGTTGGCGCACTTCGGGTGTTGGACGCGTTGATGCCTGGAAACGACCGGCAGCAACGTAAAGACTACCTGCGCAAACGCCTCTCGGGTGTGGACATCGACGATTTTTCCCAGGAAGTTGCCCGATTGGCGCTCACGCTTGCGGACGTTCCGAACGCTAACGGATGGAGTCTGGAGTGCGCTGACATGTATGAGGGAGATATGCTGGAACGCAGCATCAGCCAAGCTGACATTGTGCTCGCGAATCCTCCGTTTGAAAACTTTTCCGCAGATGACCGCCCGAAAGGCGCTCTGGTGAACAAGGCGGCTGAGGTAGTTAGGCAAACGATGCTGCATCTTCCCCGGGGCGGCATTTTCGGCTTTGTCCTCCCGCAGTCTTTTCTCAGTAGTAAGGAAGGCACCGAAACAAGAAAGCGGATGTTGAACAATTGCGATATCTTGGAGATGACGCTGTTTGCAGACAAAGTGTTTGAATTTGGGCAACCGGAGTCCGTGATTGTTTTAGGCCATAAGCCGGCCGAAATCGGGCGTCCTCGCGGCCAGATGACTTACCAGCGGGTGCGTGAAAAGCAGGTTTCAATCTTCAAGCAGAGCTATGAACCTTCAAGCGTTGACTCGATTGATCAGGCCGAATTGCTGAAATTGGATGACTCCAATTTCGTGATACCGATGCTCCCAGAGCTTTGGGATCATCTGAAGGCTAATCCTCTACTCGGTGACACAGTGCTGGTAGGCCAAGGCCTGATTCACAAAGGAGAAAACGATCCGACTCTTCCTAAATCCGCAATTCGCGTTTCCGACAAACCATTTGAAAGAGGCAAAGAAGGCTATGTGGGATGGGAGAAAACTCAAATGACGCATCTTCTTCCCGAAACGAAGTGGTTGAATCTCGACAAACCAACAATCCGCCGTCCAATGAGCGGGACTGCAACTGGTTGCCCTCAGGTCCTGTTGAACTACGCGCGGGTAAGCCGGGTGGAATGGAGGCTCAAGGCTCTGCTTGACCAAAAAGGGTATCCCGTAACGAGTAGATTTCTAGTCGTTAGACCGGGCTCGAACGATGTATCCATCCTTGCCCTCTGGGGTATATTAAACTCTCCCGTCGCAAACGCCTACGCATTCAGTGTTTCATCAAAACGAGATGTTGAGGCCGGGCAAATGCGCGACCTGCCCATTCCTTCAAAGATTGATGACTGCTCAACAAACAAACTTGATCAAGCTGTTGATGCCTATTTCGAAGCAGCTCGCTCCTTTGATGAATTGAAACTGAAAGGTCAATTAGTAGAAGACGATGACCTTTTTCATTCTACTTCACCATCGTTGACGACGCTCGCTGATACTCAGCTCAACTTAATGTATCTGCATTGGCGTGTGGATGCCGAAGTGCTGAAGCTTTACAATCTTCCCGCAGAGCAGGAGCGGCAGTTGCTTGATACCTTCACCGGAGTCGAACGTCGCGGTGTTCCTTTCCGTCAAACTGAGTATTTCCCGGCGCACTTCACCGATTTGCAGCGCCTTGAAGACCTCCTTGCCATTACAGGCGACTGGGACCAGACCTCGGCGCGGAAGACGGAACTGATTGAGAAAAAAATCCGCAAAGAGGCTTCGGAAACCGACCTCAAAGAGCTTGCTCACCTCAAGATGCTGACGGAGGCGAGGGGCGAACTGTTTGCGCCCTTACCGCTGCCGCGACTCGAGCTGATGAAGAAACGACTTCAATTCAAAGGGCATTGGGAGGGTGAACCATGAACGTTTCGCCTTTCCTCTATCCGAAGGCACCCCATGTCCGCCGCCACGGGCCGGAAGGTTACTCGACCTACCGCCATTATCGCCCTTGGTTAAGGGACGAGTTTTGTTTCCGCTGTGTATATTGCCTGAGGCGGGAAACCTGGGCCTTTCACGACAGCGATTTCGAACTCGATCACGACGTTGCGCAGAGCATCGCACCAGAACTTTGCCAAGAATACACAAACCTCGTTTACGCCCGCCACAATTGCAACAAACGCAAAAGTAACAAGGTTCTGCCCTCACCGTCAGACGTTGGTTATGGAGCTTGCATGGAAGTGGTGATGACTGGCTCAGACATTGGTGAGATTCACCCGCTGAACGACAATGGCATTCGCCTCATCGACGAGCTTTCGCTGGACGCACGTAAGATCACATCCACCCGGCGTCTGTATATCGGCTCTATCAAGTCGTTCGAGAAGCATGATCGGCCCAACATGCTTTTGTGGATGGGATTTCCAGAAGACTTGCCCGACTTATCAAGGGTTAGACCCCTACCTCAGTCGAATAGTCGGCCTGATGGCATACAGCATTCATGGTTTGCCCTAAAATCACATGGCGAGCTACCCGACACCTTCGAGAAAGCGCAAGTTCTGAGCCTTGTTCTCGTCGTGAAATTTCTTGATCACTAATTTTTCAAGCTATTTCAGTTTTCATAGATATCAATCCAGCTAGCTCAGCCTTGATTCCATAAGAGTCTGTAAACTAAAGGGTAACTTAAAAACACTTTACTTCCGTGCCCTTGAAAGCTAATTTTTCGCCGCTTTGGAAAGTCGATGCATCCCTTACAGGTGCTGAAACGCAGCCCCCCGATTGAGTCGTAGCGGAAGCGCTTGCGGCCTTGGTTTTATTATGATGCTTTTTAGTGAAATAGCCCCCCGGCCCAAGGCATCCGCCCCTTTGATGGGAATAGCGGTGGGATGGCTTGGCGCTTGTCAGCTTTTGTTAGCCGCCCCTCCCACAACTCTTGCATTGAACACGGCCAGCATCAATGAGAACTCGAGTGCCGGGATGCCGGCGGGAAATCTGAGTTCCACCGATCCTGATGCGAATGACACTCAAACCTACAGCCTCGTGGCGGGTGCGGGTGGCATCCATAACTCTTGGTTTGAAATCAGTGGCGCACTTCTCACTCTGGCAAACTCACCGGACTTCGAAGTTCTGGGATCCCAACTTTCCATCCGCGTCCGGGTGACGGACTCAAACTTCGAGGTGTTGGAGAGAGCGTTTACCATTTCCCTCACCGATGTGCGCACCGAGGATGCGGATGGGGATGGAATTTCCGAGGCGACTGAAGAGGACATCCATGGGACGAGTGATACTTTATTCGACTCGGATGGGGATGGCTTTGGAGATTCTTATGAGATTGCCCGGGGATTTTTACCCACCAATGGCAGCAGCTTTCCCCAAGGCTCGCTTTTGCTGGGCTGGGGTGGCAACGAAATCGGCCAAGCCACCATCCCCGCCGGACTGGATGACGTGTTGGACATCGCGGCTGGAACCGCCCATTCGCTCGCCCTGCGTGAAAATGGCACCGTGGTCGCCTGGGGGCGTAATCTGGAAGGCCAATGCAATGTCCCTGCCGGCCTCACCGGAGTGGTGGCCATCGGTGCGGGCGATCATCACAGCCTTGCGGTCATGGCGAATGGCCAGGTGATCGGATGGGGGTTGAACAATTTCGGGCAAGCCACGGCACCGCCAGGTCTTTCCAACGTGGTGGCAATCGCGGCCGGCGGGCGCCATAGCCTCGCTTTAAAAAGTGATGGCCAAGTGGTGGTCTGGGGAGCGGATGATTTTTACCAATCCACGCAACCGTCAAACACAACCGATGTGATTTCCATCTCCGCCACACGAGATCAATGCATGGTCGTCTTCAGCAATGGCCGGGTGCGCACCTGGGGAAGAAACGATTTCTCCCAGTCTCTCCAGCCGGAGGGACTGAGCCTGGCCATCGCGGGTGCGAGCGGGGAAAAACACAGTTTGATGCTCAGACGGGGCGGCGATGTGGTAAGCTGGGGAGCGAACTCCGAAGGACAACTCAACCCGCCTGACAATCTGCGGGATGCAGTGATGATTTGTTCACGAGGCCTTCACAATTTGGCGATGCGTGCGGACCGCAGCGTGGTGGCGTGGGGCTCCAACGGTTTTGGCCAGGCGACGGTGCCTTTCGAAGCCCGGCAAGCAAAGGCGATCGCGGCGGGTGGCAGCCATAGTTTGGTGCTGCGGCGCAATACGGGCTTTCCGGAGTTTTCGAACCCTTCTTTGATATCAGCTCGCGTGGGGGTGCCGCTTGGTCATTCACTCACACTTGCCAATGCCACCGCCACGTCATTTTCCGCGATGGTTCTACCTCAGGGCCTCGCCCTCAATCCACAAACCGGGGTGATTTCAGGCTCCCCTTTGAATGAAACCCGACGTGCGTTCCAAGTCTTCGCCAATACTTCTCGGGGGCGGTTGAGCCAATTGATATTGATGAGCTTCGGTGATGAAACACCCCCTACCGGCATCACCCTCACCCCGCCCAGGGTGATGGAGAACGCACCCGCAGGGACAGTCGCATCCACTATCCAGGCGATCGATCCCGATGCTGGGAGCCTGCATGTTTTTCAACTGGTGGAAGGCCTTGGAGATAATGATAACTTCCGCTTTCTCGTTTCGGGGAACCAGTTGCAAGTCCGCTATGGTATTGATGTGGATTTCGAGAGTCCTTACGATCCTCTCAAAATCCGGCTGCGAGCCACAGACACGGCCGGTGGCCTCATCGAGGTGCCGCTCACCCTTGAGATGATCGATGATCGGAGTGAAGATGATGACGGCGATGGTCTCAGCGAAGCCACAGAAGAAGATATCCATGGCACCAGTGACAAGAATTTTGACAGCGATGGAGATGGGATAAGTGATGCGATTGAAGTTCAAGCAGGCACGAGTCCAGTCAATGCTGCGGCTTGGCCAAATGCCCCGTTCGTGGCGTGGGGCCTGAATCTAACAGGCTCGCTCCAGCCTCCGATCAGCACCGGGATTACCATGCTCGCCTGTGGGCAAGACCTCGGCCTCGCGCTGCGTGAAAATGGTGGAATGCTCGCATGGGGAGGGCGGAATTCTTATAGCCAACGCACCATCCCACCGAATCTCGGAGATGTCGTCAGCGTGTCCGCCGGCGGCAATACATGGTTTGAAGATGCAGCCCATAGCCTCGCTCTAAAGCGAGACGGCACAGTCGTCGGCTGGGGCTATGATTTTTCCCAACAAGCCAGCCCACCCATCGATCTAACAGGAGTTATCGAGATTTCAGCAGGCCGCAATCATAGTTTGGCACTCAAACAAAACGGGACGGTCGTGGCTTGGGGTGCCGACGACTATGGGCAAATCCAAATACCAGCCGGGCTGGTTAATGTGATTTCCATCGCGGCAGGTGGGTTCCAAAATCTCGCACTCAAGAGTGACGGCAGCGTCACGAGCTGGGGCCAGTATTTCAATGGTGAGACATGGCAAGCGGCAGTGGCACCAGAGGGCTTGGTAGATGCCGTGGCGGTGGCAACCGGCAGGTTTCACTGTCTAGCCCTTCGCCCGGATGGCACGGTGGTCGCATGGGGAAACAATCAATTTGGTCAAGCCCAAGTGCCTCCCGGACTCAACAATGTGGTGGCATTGGCAGCAGGTGGCTTTCACTCGCTCGCCCTGAAAGCGAATGGCTCCGTCGTCGGCTGGGGGATGAATCGCAACAACCAAAGTACTCCGCCTGGCCCCGCCCTCCAAAACATCCGGCTCATTTCCGCTGGACTGCAACACAGCATCGCAATTCGCCGGGAACTAAATTCTCCCGAAATTTCCAGCAGCAGCCAGATCCAAGCGGCAGTCGGGCAAGCAATGAGTTTTCCCGTCACCGTTCTCAATGCCACGCCTCTCACGTTCCATGCCGCAGGACTTCCGTCAGGGTTTAACATCCATCCCACCACCGGAGTCATTTCAGGAACTTTCAATGCTCCATTCCGCGGCTCCGTGCGGATCGTCGTCGATACAAACAAAGGCCGCCTTGTCCAATCCGCCTCGCTGTCAGGCACCTCCGGGATGGCACCTACCGCGATCACGCTTTCACCTGCGAGTGTCACGGAAAACACCGTCGAGGGAACTTGGATTGGAACGTTTTCAATCACCGATCCCGACTCAGGCGGCTCAGTAAACCTACGACTCGTCAACGGTGAGGGCGCGGATGACAATTCAAGTTTTGTCGTTCATCAAGAGCGCTTGTTCGTGAGTGCTCGATTCCGGCGCGATTTCGAAACTCAAGCCAGCCCGCTCTCGATCCGGGTGCGGGCCACTGATGCCACTCTCAATTCCTATGAACAAATCGTGACGCTGGCCTTTCTGGATGACCGCACTGAGGATGCGGATCGAGACGGCCTCACCGAAGCCGCGGAGGAGGATATCCATATCACCAGCGATCAAGTGGCGGATAGCGATGGAGATCAGTTTAGCGATGGCTTTGAAGTGGCACGCGGCACTTCCCCTAAGAATAGCGCGAGCAAGCCGAATGGCAGCATGGTGGTTTCATGGGGGAGGGAAGCAGCAGGAAACTCAAGTGCGCCGATTTTCCCGGGAGATTTGATCGAGATTTCCGCAGGCCGTGATCACAGCCTTGGCTTGCGGCCCAATGGGACCGTGATCGCATGGGGATCCAATGTCCATGGGCAATTGCAAGTGCCTAACACTCTCGTCGCCAAGGTGGCCGTCGCCGCAGGTGGACGCCATGGCTTGCAGCTGAATTCCAGCGGCACAGTGGCCGCTTGGGGTGGCAATGAATCAGGGCAATGCAATGTGCCGCCCAATCTTGGTGGCGTCATTGCGATCGCCGCAGGTGAGGCGCACAGCCTCGCCTTGCGCTCAAATGGCACCGTCGTCGCCTGGGGTTGGAACGGCTACGGCCAAGGGAATGTTCCCGCAAATCTCTCAGGAGTCATCGCCATCGCGGCAGGCGGATTTCATAGCCTCGCATTGAAAAATGACGGAACAGTCGTGGCATGGGGCTACAGTTCCAACGGGGTCACTGCCGTTCCTGCCAATGCGCTTGGCATCATCGGAATCTCCGCCGGCGGGTATCACAGCCTTGCCCTCAGAAGCGATGGCACGGTAGTGGCTTGGGGTCACAACCTCTACGGGCAATGCAGTGTTCCTCAAAACCTAACAAACGTATCCCGGCTCTCGGCTGGCTGGGTCCATAGCATGGCCTTGAAGGCGGATGGCTCGGTGAGCACATGGGGCGATCTTGGCAACGGTGTGAGCGTGCCGCTGGAAGCGATCAACGTGAAACGCATCTCCGCCGGCTACACCCACAGTCTTGTGCTGCGAGACGATTTGCCCGTCGCGGAAATTTCCAACGCCTCAAGCGTGAAGGCTTCAGTGGGTTTGGTTGTCTCCCGTCCGGTAGTCATCAACGGTGCCACGCCGAATCAATTCTCCGCGTTTGGACTCCCCAACGATCTAAATGTGGATGCACCCACGGGGCTGCAAACCGGTGTGATTCAAACCGGGAGAATCAGCTCCGTTCTACTCCAGGTGGATACCAACCGAGGCAGGCTTGAGCGGATTTTATCTTATAACACGCTCGATGGCGCTCCGCTCTCCGCGATTCAGCTCAGCCCTGCCGCCGTGATGGAAAATTCGCCTGCCGGGACGACCATTGGCACACTCACAGCCACCGTCGCAGGCGCTCCAAGCCTGCGTAACTTCGCCTTGGTATCCGGCCTCGGAGATGGCGATAACTTCCGCTTCCAGATCTCCAACGGAGTGTTGTCTCTATCAGGTCCGCTCGGCCTTAACTTCGATTTACCTTATGCCGAGCCCAGCATCCGTATCCGCGCCTCTGGGACGGGCGTGGAGGTTCCTTTTGAGCAAAGTCTAAACATTCAACTGACCAATGATTGGAGCGAGGACTCCGATGCCAACGGTTTCAGTGAGGCCGCAGAAGCACTCACCGCATGGGCAGGAACCAGTGGTCTTCTTGGCCCCCAAAGACTTCCCTCCGCTGTGCCGAAGGGGGATGGTCTTTCCAATCTATTGAAATACGCCTTCGGCCTGAACCCTGCCGTTGCACTCGGGGCTACCGGTTCAAATTCCGCAGGGCTTCCACGCTTTGATTTCATCTCCCGATCGCAGGGCGGAGTATTCCGCTATTACCGAAGGAAAAATTGCGGGCTGATCTATCGGCCGCGAGTGACCACCTCCCTGGTGCCCGGAGCATCGGCGCCTTTACCGGGAACGCCCGAGGTAATGTACCTGGATAATACGTGGGAGGAAGTCCGTTGCATCGTGCCTTTTGCGCCAGGAGGCCCACCTCGCCAGTTTTTCAATGTGGAAGTCTTCCTGCCTTAGAGGGGTTCTGCAAAATGACCGTGGCATAGGCATAGTATCAGTTCCGCGTGAACCACCCCGGCGTGCAGGACGTGGCGGAC
>JBBRIB010000097.1:0-8727 GCA_038221745.1 Verrucomicrobiales bacterium | reverse complement strand
GGCGCTCCAATATGGTCCGCAGCCGGGCGGCGCTTTAAATTATATCACCCACCGCCCCCGCACCGACAAGCCATTTTCCCTGCGCACCCAGCACATCGTGGGTAGCGATGATCTATACTCCACCTTCACCTCGGCCGATGGTACGGTCGGGAAACTTGGCTATTATCTTTATTATAATCACCGCCAAGCCGATGGATTCCGCTCGACCAATAGCGACTACGATCTGAGTAATGCGGCGATCAAGCTTCTCTACTCTGCCGACAACGGCGGGAAAATCATTTTCAAGGCGGATACCTATGAAGAAACCCATGGCGAGCCGGGCGGTCTCAGTGTTGACGATTTCAATTCTGGAAGCTTGGAATCCACCCGCGAGTTTGATAATTTCGCGTTGGATCGGGATTCGGTTTCTTTGACCTATGAAATCGAGCCCACTCCAGAATCGTTCTTTACGGCCACTGCTTGGTGGTCCAATTACAGACGCTACTCAGAGCGCCAGCGCACCAGTAATCCCAACATCTTCGGGAATATTCCGTCGGGTCCGGCGTCCGGCACTAACGGTATTGAGGATCAGCTCTTCAAGACCCTGGGCCTTGATGCCCGCTACCGGGTCAATTGGGGTCAGAATGCCAGCCACAGCTTCAGCACCGGCTTTCAACTGTATCATGTCGATTCGCCACGGAAGGATTTGCGCGGTAACAGTCCGGATGCGTCATCTGGCCAAGTTCGGCGCGCATCGGATCGTGAGGTTTTTTACTTGCCCATGTTTGCGGAAAACAAATTCACCTTCGGGAAATTTTCCATCACTCCCGGTGCCCGTCTGGAAAACATGCGCCAAGAGGTGAGGGAGACCAAAAACCTTGATAAGACCGATCCACTCAGCCCTCTCGCAGATAAGGACGAAACCACCCACATCCTGTTAGGCGGCCTCGGTGCCGAGTATCAGACCACTCAATTTTCGGCCGTTTACGCCAATATTTCCCAATCCTATCGCCCCCAACTCTTCACCGAGGCCGTGCCGCTCAACAACGGTCAAATCGTCAATGGCGATCTTGAAGAAGGCAAATCCATCGAGTACGAAATCGGTTACCGCTCGCGCCCGCTGGATTGGCTGACCTATGATACCAGCGTTTTTCTGCTCTCGTTCAAAGATCAGATCGGCAGCGTGAACCAAGGCGGGTTAACGGTTTTCGAAAACGTCGGAGATGCCACTCACAAGGGCATCGATGTCTCAATCAACGCAGATGTACTCCAGCTGATTTCTGGATCTGACAGCCGCGGCAAGCTCGATTTTTACGTAAATGCCACCTATCTCGATGCTGAGTTCACCGATGGCCCGAATGACGGGAAAGCTCCCCAGTATGCACCACACAATATTTTCCGCACAGGACTGAACTACTCCTATCAGGATAAACTCAAACTCAGCGTCGGCGGCACCTTCCTGAGCGACCACTTCGCAGACGATAACAACACGCAAGATTTCAAAATCCCCGGCTACATGGTCTGGGATCTCACAACGGAATACAAAGTTCTCGAAAATCTGCGCATCCTTGCAGGCATCAACAACCTATTTGATGAAAGCTACTACTCAAGAGTCCGTCCCGATGGAATCGATCCCGCAAATGGGCGGAACTATTACGTCGGAGCCTCCTTTGAATTCTAAATCTGCACACTTCCCAAAGCCGCGCCATCCTGATCGCATCTCCACCCCACCATTGCCATGCAAGTTATCTCCCACGTCCTCAACATCGGCACTCTTGCCACCTGGATGAGCGTGGGCACGTTCGGCACCGTGGGGGTGATTATCCCCGGCTGGGACGAGGTGTTTACGCCGAGGACAGTCGCCCTTATGGAATCCGTCTGGATTCAGCCGGAGATCTCCCTCGGAGATGCCGTGCCCTCCGATAACTCAGAGGCTTCCGCGCAAAACGCCACTGCGGAGACCTTGGAGCCACTTTCCCCGCCGCCTGCGCTGCCGGAAACCACAGAGCTGCCGCCCTTGCCCGAGGTTCCGGATTTACCCCCGCCGCCGCCTCGCCTCGCGGAAAAGGTTTCCAGCTTCACGCCCCAGACGCCACCCGCCGCCCGCCGCCCCGCACCCGCCACGGATGCGAAGCCAGCAAGCTCGCGTTCCACGGCCCCCGCCACTGCAGGTCCATCGGGAAATGGCAAGCCCGGTGCCACTTCCAGCGGTCGCAGCACCGGCATGTCTGATTCCGCCCGCCTTGCCGCAGGCCGCATGTCCTCACCTTCCTACCCGCCCTACTCACGCCGGAACAACCAGACCGGCACCGTTGTCGTCGAGTTCACCGTGGATACCAATGGCCGCGTGATCTCTGCGTATGTTAAAAAATCGTCAAGTTGGCCGTTGTTGGATAACGGGGCGGTCAGCACCGTCAGGAGTTGGAAATTTCCGCCCGGCGGCATCATGAAGCTTCAGCGGCCCATCGTTTTCCGATTAAACTAACCGAAATTCCAAGTGCTATCTAACATCGTAGTTGAAACCTTCATCGAAGGTGGCTGGGTCATGTGGCCCATTTTGTTCACCTTTTTCCTCGCCCTCTGCGTCATCCTGGATCGTGTGATCTGGTGGCTTCAGCTTCAAGCCAGTCTGAAGCCAGCCAACCAGGAAAAAGCCCGCCAGGCGCTGGGCACCGGCGATTTTAACCAAGCCTGGCAGCTCGGCTCCAACACCACCGATCCTTTTCTCAAAAACCTCACCGAGGGCATGAGCCACGCGCATACCTCCATGCTTGCCGCCATGCAGCTTCACGCCACCCATCTCATCGAGAAATCCGAGGCCCGCATGTGGGTGCTCAGCACCATGATCACCCTTGCTCCGCTGTTAGGTCTCTTCGGCACCGTCGTCGGCATCATGGGTTCCTTCTCCTTCGTGGGGAACGAGCAGCTAGCCGCCACCAAGGTTTCCGGCGGCATTGCGGAAGCGCTCATCGCCACCGCCGCCGGCATTGCCATCGCCATCCTCTGCCTGCTTCCTTACAACTTTTTCCGCAAACGCGTCTCCGTTCTCCGCGGCTCGTTGGAACGGTGGATCAACCACACCGAACTCCTTGTGAAATCCGCCAAGGAACACGGCCACGACCTCGAAGCCTTCGCCGCAAAACTTTAAATTTCAAATCTGAAATTTCAAATCTCTTTTCACCCCATGCCCGTCCAACTCAGAAGCAGCTCCTCGGATGATGAGGGCGATGAAGCACGGATCGAGATCATCCCCCTCATCGATATCATGTTTTTCCTGCTCGCCAGCTTCATGCTGGTGAGCCTGAGCATGACGCAGCTTCACCGCGTGCCCATCGTCTTGCCGGATGCCTCCACGGGCATTCCCGATCAAAAAACTCCGCCGTTTCAAATCGCCATCGACGCGAACGGAGTGACCACCTGGGATGCGAAAATCGTCACTCTATCAGAAATTACCAACCGTCTCAAAGCCGCCGCCGCACCCAAGGACTCCGCCGTCCTCATCGCCGCGGATGCGGACTCACGCCACAAGCAAGTCCTCGCCGTGCTCAATGCCGTGCGCGATGCCGGGGTGGAAAAAGTCAGCTTCGAGTCCAAGAACCCCAATCCTTGAAGTGTGAAAAACCGCGTTCTCACTCTCCTAAACGCCATCGGTTGCTTGGTCCTCACAGCCCTCGTTGCATTTCAGTGGTCCAAGGAACGAGTCTCGCACCGCAGCATCCAAGACCTCAAATCCGTGCTTGCCGAATCTCAATTCCAACACGCCGAAGAAGTCAGAAAAACCGCAGCACTCGTGCGTGACATCAGCGTTCTCAAAGAAGCTATCGTTTCCACCCAAGCCGCGGCTGAGGCGGCCGCAAAGGACACCGCCACCCACAGCACCCAAGCCGCGCAACTTCAAACGGAACTCACCACCGCCCGCGATCAAGCGAAATTATGGGAAACCTCCATCGCTGAGCGGGATGCCAAGCTCACGGAACTCAACTTGGAGCTCATTTCCTCCCGCCGCCGCCTTGATGAAGCCATCGTCAAGCTCAAGGCGGCAGGAGCGAGATAAAGAATCGCCTGACAAGTTGGCCGCTCAATAAGCCGAAGGCGCTGATGAATTACCGGGTGCGCTGATCCCAGTGCTTGGCTCTGCGCCGCCCGTGGCATCTGCCCGGTTTTCGAGCTTGCCGCCTACTTTTTGCAAATCCTGGCCGAAGCCCCTCGTCGTCGCGCAAGAAGGCAGGAACAGCAGAGCCAGAGCGGAAGCGGAAAGGAGAATTAATTTGAAGTGTTGCATTGCGCTTCTTTGCTAGTGTGGAACTGCCCAATGCGCAAATCCAAAAATGCGGAACCTGGGGAAGTTTAAAAGTCGCCTGAAAAATACAAAATGCCCGAACTCCGCATCATTTACAAATTATCGATGCGGCCGCATCAATAATTTGTAAATGACGGAGGGATATTTTACCGGCGGATGCGCTTCGCGTGATGCATCCGCCGCATGCTTGCGATGAGGCAGATTTGATCCATTGTCATTGAATTGGCTTTGCCTCGTAGGGGGAAATTGGCCATAAACGCGTCCATCTCATGAGCAATCCCTTCCGCGAAGATCTTGTTTCCCGCTCTCCCGCCGAGCCATGTTCCATTGTCATCTTTGGCGCGACCGGGGATTTGACCCATCGCAAGCTCATTCCCGCGCTCTACAACCTCGCGGTGGATGGCGAGCTGCCTACGGGAGTGAAAATCATCGGTTTCGCCCGCCGTGAGAAATCCGATGCCGAGTTCCGCGAGGGGCTGGAACTCCTCAACCGCAAGGTTTCCCGCTCTGGCCACGACGGGAAAATCTGGGGAAATTTCATCGAGAATGTGTCCTATCACACTTCCGAGTTCAGCGATCCCGAAGGTTTCAAACGTCTCTCGGAAAAACTCGACGGGCTCGATGCCACGCATGGCGGCAAGGGCAATCGCCTCTTCTACATCGCCTCCGCGCCGGAGTTTTTTGACGAAATCCTGATCAACCTAAAAAACGCCGGGCTCAACGAGGCCAAGCCCGGCTGCTGGTCCCGCGTGATTGTGGAAAAACCCTTCGGCACCGACCTTGCCACCGCAAAGCACCTGAACCAAGTGGTGAACGAGACATTCAAAGAAAAAGACACCTATCGGATCGACCATTACCTCGGCAAGGAAACCGCGCAAAACCTCATGGTCCTGCGCTTTGCCAACTCGATTTTCGAGCCACTTTGGAACAGCAAATACATCAGCCACCTCCAGATCACCTGCGCCGAGAATCTCGGCATGGAAGGTGGCCGTGGTGGCTACTATGAAAAATCCGGCGCACTCCGCGATATGGTGCAGAATCATTTACTCCAGCTGCTCAGCCTCGTGGCCATGGAGCCGCCCACGGATCTATCAGCCGATGGCGTGCGTGATGAAAAAGTCAAAGTCATCCGCTCGCTGCGCCAATGGGATACCCCGGAGAAAGTGGCGGCCAATGTCATCCGCGCCCAATACACCGCCGGCCACATTGATGGTAATGGCGTGCCCGGCTATCGTGAAGAAGACCGGGTTTCTCCAGAATCCGATACCGAGGCCTATGTGGCGGTGAGGCTTTTGATCGATACCTGGCGCTGGAGCGGCGTGCCATTCTACATCCGCATGGGCAAGCGACTACCGAAGAAATCCACAGAGATTTCCGTGCATTTCAAAGAGGCTCCCTGCGTGCTCTTCAATGCGCTAACAGGTGGGGTCCCGGGTGGTAATGTGCTCGTCATCCGGATCCAGCCGGACGAAGGAATCTCTCTGCGCATGGTTTCTAAAATCCCCGGCACCAGCCTGCGCCTGGAGCCGGTGAAGATGGATTTCCACTACTCCACCAGTTTTGGCAAAGGCAGCCCGGAGGCCTACGAGCGATTGCTGTTAGATGCCATCGCCGGCGATGCCACCCTCTTCGCCCGCCGCGATGAAGTGGAAGAGGCATGGAAATTTATCGACCACATCGAGCACGCCTGGCATCAGTCGGACAACCCACCGCCGATGGCCGAATTCGTCGCCGGCTCGTGGGGGCCACGCGAGGCGGATCAACTCCTGCGACAAGACGGCAATCAATGGCGCAGGCTGTGATTTCTGGCGCTTGCGCCGGGATTCCATTCAAGCTACAATCTCCCCATGAGCACTCAGTTTCTCACAAATGAGAAGGGCAAGAAAATCGCTGCGGTGATTCCAATCGAAGAGTATGCGGAGCTGATGGAAGACCTCGAGGATTTGGCTGCGATTGCGAAGCAAAGGAATGATAAGGGCATCCCCTTGGAGGATGTAATGAAACAATTGAAATTACGGATTTCAGCCAATGGTCTCACACGAAATTAGATTCTCTAAAGAATCGGTCAAGACTCTTGATTCACTGGAAGCCAAACCGGCGCTTCGCATTGCAGAGGCCATCAAAAAACTGGCAACTACTCCAAAACCTCCTTGTTGCCGCAAAATGGTCGGTTCGGAGAAAGACTACCGCATACGAGTCGGAGACTACCGCGTGATCTATCAAATCAGGAGCACGGTTCTGATGATATTCGTCATCCGCAACGGCCACCGCAAAGACATCTACCGCTAATATGAAAACCTTGCTGGAAACCATCCCCGAAGTCTGTCCCGAGCTGGGCATTGAAGTCCCAATCGCCGCCATCGATAGCGAGCTGCGCAAACTTTGGGAGCACGATGAGGCGCGGACCAATGCCTCGCTCATGAACCTGGTGGTCTTTTCGGAGAAACCCGGAGCCTTGGTCGAGAATTCCGCCATCGCCCGAGAACTCACCCGTGAGCATGCTTGCCGGGCCATCCTGGTGGAAATCAACAGTGCCGCAGAGCCGAGCTTGCGCGCCTGGATCACCGCCCACTGCCACCTCGCGGAAGGCCGCAAATCCGTCTGCTGCGAACAAATTTCCTTTTATCTAACAGGCCGCGTCACCGGGCGCTTCCGCAACACCGTTTTCGCCCACCTCAATTCAGATTTGCCCCTCGTCTTCTGGTGGCAGGGCGAGCTTTCCGATATTCTCACAGAGCGCCTCGTGAGTGTGATGGATCGACTCATCATCGATAGCTCGACGTGGGCGGATACCGCCGCCTCGTTCAGAAAAATCGAGGAAACTTCGCAAGTGAATGGAGATCTCGTCATCCAAGACCATGCCTGGACACGTTCGCTTCAATTTCGCATCGGCATTGCCAGCTTGTTTGATGATCCTGCGGCCCAGAAAATGCTTCCCAGCATCGAGACCGTGGAAATCATCTATCATCCCCAGCACCGGAATACGGCTTTGCAAGCGCTTGCATGGCTTGCGATTCAGGCGGGTTGGAAAGACCATGAGACGGCTGGAAATTTTTCCTTTCGTGCCAGCTCAGGCGCGGTGATCACGACCGTCCTCACCGCAGATCCGAGTTCCGCGCCACTCTCTTCCCTGGTCCTGCACGCGGGCGATGACTCGGTGCGCGTCACTTACGAAAGCGGCACGTCCCACCTCCTGCGCCAGATCGAGACGAGCGGCTACAAGGTCACTTCGCTCTCCCCGGCAGATCCCACCTCACCCGCAGAACTGGTCGCCCTTCAGCTTGCACGCGGCGGGAAAAACTCGCTCTATCAGAAAATTCTACCTCGCTTTCGGGCGATGCTCGGGTACCCCATTGCATGACCGCGCCGTTGCTCTACGAATCCCACTGCCACACCACACTGTGCAAGCATGCCTTCGGGACAACTGACGAATATGCGGAGGCGGCCATCGCCCGCAATTTCAAGGGTATCACCTTCACCTGTCATTGCCCGCTGCCGGATGGTTTCTCCGCAAGCGTGCGAATGACTCCCGGACAATTTCCCGAGTATGTCGCCCGCGTGGCTGCCACACGGGAAAAATTTGACGGACGGCTGGATGTGAAGTTGGGCATCGAGAGTGATTTCTATCCCGGTGTGGAGCCGTGGTTGGAGGAACTCCACTCACGTGAGCCGCTCAGCCATGTGTTGGGATCCATTCACTATCAGGTCATGGACTACCGGAGGATCTACTATACCGGAGAAATTTTCAGCTATCAGCAACTTTACTACGAGCACCTCGCTCAATCCGCTGAGAGCGGCCTGTTTGACACACTTGCCCATCCGGACCTCATCAAAAACGAATCCCCGACGGATTGGGATTTCGCGCAAATGCAGCCCTACATCGAGCGTGCGTTGGACCGCATCGCCGCGACGGGTGTGGCCATGGAACTGAACACCAGCGGAGTCCAAAAGGCGCTGCCGGAAATGAACCCATCACCCTCACAGCTCGCCCTCATGTCCGAGCGCGGCATCCCCGTCGTGATCGGTGCCGATGCGCATATCCCCCAACGCGTGGGCGATGGCTATGTAGCAGCTTTGAAATTGTTAGAGTCGAGCGGTTACCGTGAGGTGAGTTTCTTCGTTGACCGGCAAAGGCACAGCGCGCCAATCCCCGAGGCCCTCGCCTCTTTGGGTGGTAGATAAGAACAACCGGTCAGTGACCTCGGAGCCATTGCAAAATATAGTGACACGGATCCAATGATGAATGTCTGGTTTTCCGGGTTTCCAAGACTTGGCAAACAACAGTTTAAGAAACGAAGGGTCGCACCGGGACACCGCGTGCGGCGAAGTGGGATTTGGCTTCGGCTACGGTGTGCATGCCGAAGTGGAAAATGCTGGCGGCGAGGACGGCATCGGCCTTGCCGGCTCCGAGGACTTCCACCATGTGATCGAGATTGCCGGCCCCACCA
>JBBRIB010000096.1:0-8755 GCA_038221745.1 Verrucomicrobiales bacterium | reverse complement strand
AAACCTGCTTGGCATGATCGCTGGCTTTGTCGCCGTTGGATTCCTGACAAATTTACCCAATGATATCTGGAACATGCTGCTAGGCCATCCGCTTTACAAGAATCCCGACTGGCTGCCGATCATTGCATTCACCTGGCGGATCATGTTCGGGACGCTGGTGACGGTGGGAGTGGCGCTTTGTTTCCGCAGCAAGCCGAACCGGATGCTTACCGCTGGAGTTTAGCCTTCTGAGCGGCGCATATCCTGCTAAAGAAACTGCAATGTCAGATCAGGGCGATGAGGGAGAAGCAGAATTGTGCCGGAGCATCGGCCCATGGCAGGTGTTGTTTTACGGCCTGGGCTCGATGCTGGGGGCGGGCGTGTATGTTTTGCTCGGGCGGGCGGCGGGTGTCCTAGGAAATGCGGTGTGGCTGGCGTTCATGGTGGCAATGGTGGCGGCGCTGCTGACGGGGCTTTCTTACGCCAGCGTGGGCAGCCGCTATCCTCGCGCGGGTGGTGCGGCGTATGTGAGCCAGCGTGCTTTCCGCAAGAGTTGGCTGGGCTATACGGTGGGCATCGCCGTCCTGATGAGCGGCCTCACCAGCATGGCGACGGGTTCTCTGGCGATTGCGGAAAACTTGTCCAAACATGGAGGGATTCACCTGCCGGTGAAGGTCATCGCCATTCTGGGGGTGATGATGTTGGGAGCAGTGATCTATCGCGGCATCCGCGAGAGCATGTGGCTTAATCTACTATGTACCTTCGTGGAGGTTACCGGGCTTTTATTCATCATTGCAGTGGGAATGAAGTATTGGGGAGGGGTCAATTATCTCGAAGTGCCACCACAGGCGATGGGGCCGGGGCTGGCGGGAATCAGTGCGATTGTGATCTTGCAAGGAGCGGTGCTCACGTTCTTTTCCTTCATCGGCTTTGAGGATATTCTCAACGTGAGCGAGGAGGTGAAAAATCCGCAGAAGTCGATTCCTTTTGGGTTGGTGGGTGCCATGCTGATCGCGACGGTCATTTATATGGCAGTGGCCATCACGGCGGTCTCGGTGTTACCTTGGCAAGTGCTTTCCCAGAGTCCGGCACCGCTGATGGAAGTGGCGAAAACGGCAGCGCCTTGGTTTAAGAACATTGATGGTGTATTTCTATTCATCACGATTTTTTCAATCGGGAACACCGCGCTTTTGAATTATCTGATGGGTTCGCGTTTGATTTACGGGATGAGCCGGCAGGGTTTACTTCCGGCGCTTCTTGGCAAGGTCCATCCGGTGCGCCGCACTCCGCACGTGGCCGTGGGCGTGTTGTTTGTGATTGTGGTTTTTTTAATCCTGATCGGAGGGGTGAGACCCCTAGCCGAGGCGACGGCGCTGCTATTGCTCTCCGTTTTCGTGGTGGTGAACGTGGCGCTGGTGATTTTGAAATTACGACCGGGCGAGGCGCGTGGTGGATTTGAAGTCCCCTACTTCGTGCCGGTTTCGGGAGCGTTGGTGTGTTTGATATTGATTGGCAGCCGTGTGCATGGAGCGATCCAGAGTCCGGATGAAACCCTGCGGACGGCCCCATTGCTCGCAGGCGGCATCATCGGGATCGGAATCCTGCTGCACTGGCTCCTCAAGCCCAAGATTACGGAGGTGGAGAAACTCTAGCCGCCATCAAGCTTCCTTCATTTTCACCGGCTCAAACTGGGGCGCAAGCAGGTGACTGATGATAAAGACGGGGATGCAGGCATACAAAAAATCCCGAATAACAAAGCGTAATCCACGCTCTCAAGCCCCATCCTCGCAATCCGCCTCTATTGCTCAGGCATCGCCGGAAAATCCTCGGGGCTGAGCCTTTGATCCCGATTGCGATCAAGGAGTTCGAAGCGGTCTTCCTGTTGGTCTTCTGTTAGGCCTTTCACCGCAGGTCCAATGCGGAATTCTTCAAACGAAAGCGACCCATCGCCATTCGTGTCCAGTTTCCGATTGATCCCCTGCGGCTTTTCAGGTTGCTCCTCCGGCATTGGACGCCGCTTTCCTTCTGGGCGGGCATGGGGCGGCTGGGGCCGATCTTTGGATGTAATCACGCCATCGCCATCCGAGTCCAAGCGATTGAAAATCTTCATTTGCTTGTCTGGGGGGAGTTTTCGGGCAAATTCACCGAGTTTGAACTCCTCCAAGCTGATGCCACGGCTTTGATCGGTGTCCAACTCCCAAAGGCGCTTGAACGGTGGGCGCTCACCCTCTGCGGGTTTGCCTAAACTGCCAATTTCCCGGCGGCTGAGCTTGCCATCGGCATCTTTGTCCAAGCGATTAAAAAGCGCCCGACGTTTGGCATCGGGCAGGTTTTGAATTCTTGATAGGGTGTTGAATTCCTCTTTAGAAATAAGGCCATCGCCGTCCCTATCGGCATTTTTCCAAGCTTCTTTGAATCCCGGGCCGCGCTCAGCATTGGAATCCTGAGGAGGAGGCCCAGGCCGCCGGGGGCCGGGTTCTGCATGGCAAAGCGATGGCAGGAGGAGTCCGGAAGCAAGCAGGTGAATGATCTTTCTTTTCATGGTGGCCGGGGACATTGCGCACCCCGTGGTGCGGGACCGTCGAGAAGAGAAACTCCCAAATCCGAAAAAAGTTTCGGCCTGGGAAAGAAAATGCTGTATATGTCGCTGCATCGCACGCCATGCACATTCAGGATATTCTCGCACCTTCGCAACCCTCTCTCTCTTTCGAGTTCTTTCCGCCTCGGACTCCGGTGGCTTGGGAAGAGCTCTATCAGGCCATCCGTGAGCTTGAATCGCTCCACCCTTCTTTCGTTTCCGTCACCTATGGCGCAGGGGGAGGCACTCGTGAATTGACGCACGACCTGGTCGTCCGAATCACCAAAACCACTTCCATCCCGCCCGTTCCCCATTTGACATGCGTCGGCCACTCGGAACAGGAAGTCCAGGATATCCTTGAGCGATACGCAGCGGCGGGGGTCTCTAACGTGCTCGCCTTGCGAGGCGATCCGCCGAAGGATCAACCGAACTACGATTGGTCTGAGAGCGGCTTCCGGAACGCATCAGACCTAGTGCGCTTTATCAAAAAATTCAACGACTCCGGCATGCACCCTGACCCCCGGGGATTCGGCATCGGCGTGGCAGGCTTCCCGGAAGGGCATCCAGCCACCCCGAATCGAGTGGATGAGATGGATTTCCTGAAGGCTAAGGTGGATGAAGGCGCGGATTACATTTGCACGCAGCTGTTTTTCGATAACCACGACTTTTTTGATTTCCGTGATCGTTGTGATCTGGCGGGAATTCACATACCAATCATCGCCGGGGTGATGCCCGTTTCATCCCTCCAGGGAATGAAGCGGATGGCAGAGCTGGCGGCTGGGGCGAGATATCCGGCAAAATTACTCAGAGCTCTGGACCGGGCGAAATCCAGCCCTGAGTCCGTCGCGCGGGTTGGAATCCATTACGCGGCGGAGCAATGCGCCGGACTCCTTGACGGAGGAGTGGATGGCATCCATTTCTACACTCTCAATAAAAGCCACGCCACTCGTGAAATCTATCATAGCCTGGGCTTGGCGGCGGCAGTTTGAAATTCCCTAACGGCGGCCCTGCTGATAGATATCCTCAGCCTGCTTGAGGGTGACTTCGTAAATGCTGCCCTCAATGAGGACTTCTATCGGAATACGTTTTGTTACCGAATCCAACGGGTGTTGCGCGATGAGCTTGGGAGTGCGCTCAAAAGCATCGTGCGGAAGGGTCACGTTGAACAAACCTTCGTAGCGCAGCGTGCGCGATGCGCGGTCCGAAGCTTGGTCTTCAAGGTAGCGCATTTCCTGGCTGATGGCCATTTTTTCCATCAAACTCAAAGAGCCTTCGGTCTGCTTGCCATCCTTGATTCTTTTCGCCTGCAAAGCCGCAGCTTTGAGAGTGAAGTCCCGGTCAGCTTCTTTCCGCTCTTTTTCATCCAGGTTGTTTTCCTCATTCATGAAGAGGGGCACCCCGGAGCCGGTATTGCTATCGACCATGGCCTGAGTCTCCTCAGGCGTTGGCAGCCTTACCTTTAAATTACCAGCCATTGTGAACAATTCATCCGCCTTGAGATTCACCTGGGTCAACTCCATCCCTCCATTGCTGGTTTTCATGTAAAACTCACCTTCCCGGAAATCCACGCGGTGATAATTCCGCGAATAGTCAATGACCGACAAGGCTTTGAGAATATGAAACCGCTCCCGGAGAGAAATGGTATCTTGCCCGTCCAACGCCACCATTCCCTTGAAACCGATGCCTTCAGAAGTGTTGGTCGAGCCGAAAACCTCAAAGTCTCCCGAAAGAGTCCCCTCGACAAAACTCCTCAAGGCAGACGGAATTAAATGCTCCAGCTCCATTTTCCTGAGTTTGACGGTTCCCTGAATCGTTGGGCGCTCACCACCGAGAACGTTGACGTTTGAGAACTCCACGGTTCCGCCGCCCCGGCGAAACTCCGCTTTTTCGATGGTGATGCCATCCCGGTCGAATTCCGCCACCAGGTTGATGATTTCGAGTTTGCGCAGCCAGTTTTGCGAGAACGTGCCGCCGCGGAAGACGAGTTTGCAAAAGCCATCTCCTCTGAGCATTTTGAGTTGGCTGCCTTCGATCATCCCCCGAGTCCGCTCGGAATAGCCCCAGCGCAAGGTGGTATCGGCCACCTCGAAGTTTCCCAGCTTCACATTTGGAAGCTCCTTGAAAAGCGCATCTGAGATACTCTTGGACATCGCCGCGTCATCCGCTCCGGCACGCAGTTCCATATCCAGCCGGGAAATGGCGATGGTGCCGGGATCCCAATTGGATTTCAGATCATCAATCAGGCCCTTTTTGAAACGAATATTGCGCGCTTCGAGAGTGGTGAAAAAGGTTTTCTCGCCCCCTTGGAAAACCAACCGACTGATGGTACGGTCCCCGCGGATATCCGTGTATCCCGCCATTTGGGATTCAGAGGCAGACAAGCTTTGTTGCATCGCCATGCGAATGTCATTGAAATAGGCAGGACTTTTCTGCTTGCGGACCAGGTAGATCCAGTAGCCTAGAATTGCAATCAGCAAAAAGACCAACAACCGGGTGGCAAGCCGGATAAAATGGAAAGCAAGATTACCCTTGCTGCCACTGCCGGTAAGCGAATGCCGCAGTTGGAACCAGAACCCTTGGCTGGAAACCCATTGGCTCAGACGGTCGTTAAAATTTTGCGATTTTTCAGCTTCCATATTTCCTTTCGCCTTGCGGCACGGGGATTAAAACCCCGCTCCGCTTCCGAGGCGAGGGAAATTTGACCTCGCCCCGCCGCCTTTGACCCGTTACGAACTGCCCCGTGGAAGCCAATGACTATAAAGTCCGCCTCGAAATCTTCGAAGGCCCTCTCGATCTCCTGCTGTACCTGATCAAAAAGGACGAGCTTGATATCCACACCATTTCCATCGAGCGCATCACCCGCCAATACCTTGATTACATCAATACCTTCAAGCTCCTGAACATCGATCTAGCCTCCGAATTCATCGTGATGGCCGCCAATCTGATGTATCTCAAAAGCCGCACGCTTCTCCCGAGGATCGATCAACCGCCGGAAGAGGATGCCGAGGAGGACGACCCACGTTGGGAGTTGATCCGGCAGCTCATCGAATACAAAAAATTCAAGGACGCCGCAGGATTTCTCTGCCTCCGCGAGCTTGAACAGGAAGGCCGCTTCGCCCATCAGCCGGATGCCGATGACAAGCCGCCGGAGCTACCCGCCACGCTTGCGGATGTCTCGATCTTTGATCTGATTCGCGCGTTCCAGAATGTCCTGAAACGCTTCGAGGAAACCCATGATTTCGGTGATATCGTCGATGACCGCTACACCGTTTCCGATAAAATCGAGCTGTTTTTGACAAACTTCGCCCCCGGCCAATCTCGGCGCTTCGAAGAGCTGTTCGAAACCGCAACCACCAAAGCCGAAGTGATTGTCACTTTCCTCGCATTGCTCGAATTGATGAAACTTAATCAATTCGTGGTCCGTCAACACGAACTCCTCGGAGACATCGTCATCGAGCGCCGGGACTTGAGCAGTGTGGCCGCACTTGAGGCTGCGGAAGCAGGCGCGGACTATCAGTAGCCCGCCTGTTCAGCTCAAGCGGAAAACAATCCGCGCCTTCGTCAGGTCGTAAGGAGACATCTCCATTTTGACCTTGTCACCCACCACGAGGCGGATGAAACGTTTGCGCATTTTCCCGGAAATATGGGCCAGGACCTCGTGTCCACTCTCCAATTTCACTCGAAACATGGTTCCGGCTAAAACTGAAGAAATCTCCCCATCCACCTCCACAGCCTTCTCTTCCTCATCCTTGGTGGAACGCTTTGGCGGGCCATAGCGGTTGCGATTACGCGAGGGACGACGTCCGGTCTTCTTTGGTGTAGGAGGCATAAATTGGAATGGGATCAAGCGGGCGAGGCGGTGATGAAACATGCCCACGCACGGGCACGCTAGCCTATCACATGGACTTCATCAATCTCAAAAAATACAGACTTGCGCCAAACTCTTCTTTTCTTGCACATCGGACGCTTGCCAAGCCGCCATCCAGCCGCCACTTTCCTTGCGAGCAACCAAACTTGCGTGGAAAACAAAAAACCGCACGAACTCAATCGCCATGCCCGAGATTACTGAAAAAGAACTCCCACCGAACCTTAAGCCACTTTGGCTCAAAGCGCTCAGCGCCGTGCAGACTGGCAATCACGCCTACGGCATCAGCATTTTGCAAGCCCTTCTTAAAGACAGCCCCGGCTTTCTCGATGGACGTAAAATGCTCCGTAAATGCGAGATTCAGCTCGCCGGGAACACCAAGAAAAAAGCCGGCCTCTTCGGCAGTGGCAGCATGGGTGTGATGAAGCTCCAAGGATCCGCAAAAAAAGATCCACTGGCGACCATTCCCCTGCTCGAAAAAGAATTGGAAAAAGATCCATTCAATGACCAGGCGAACGATCTTCTCTTCGACATCTGCCGCAAAATCGAATTACCCGAGACCGCCGCCTTCGCCCTCGAAACCGTGCGCAAAGGCAGCCCGGAAAACGCAAAGCTGATGCACAAACTCGCCGAGTTTTACATCACCCGGGAGCAACCGCTCATTGCCGCGGAAGTTTATAACGACATTATCAAGCATCACCCTACCGATGGTCCCGCCATCAAGGGTTCCAAGGATGCCTCCGCCCGTGCCTCCATGCAAAAGGCAAAGTGGGATGAAAATGCGGATATGAAGTCGCTGATGAAAAATTCAGCCGAGTTTGAGGAGCTTGAAAAAGCCTCCCGCACCGGCCTCACCCGCGAGCAGCTCGAAGAACGACGCGATCGGGCCATCACCAAATACAACGATGATCCCAACCACCTCGCTGCGGTGAAGGATCTTGCCGCGATCTACGAACAACTTGAAGATTGGCACAATTCACACACGTTTTTCGCCTGGGCCCACAGCCTCAGCAATGGCGATGTCGCCCTCGCCACCAAGGCCTCGGCCATGAACGACCGCGCAATCGAGACGGACCTGAAAAACCTGGAGATCGCCTTCGCTGCGGACCCCACCAACGAAGAACTCAGGGCCGCGCTAGATTCACGCAAAGCAGAACGCCTTGCCGAGCAGGTCGTCGAAGCGCAAAGGCGCGTCGATCAAAACCCCACCGATCCTCAGCTCCGCTTTGAGCTTGGCTCCGCGCTCTATCACTCCGGTGACCTTAGCGGTGCCATTCCCCACCTCCAGCAAGCCACCCGTAATCCGCACATCCGCACCAAAGTCCTGCTCATGCTGGCAAGGACCTTCCGTGCCAAAGGCATGTCAGACCTCGCGGTCAAGCAACTTTCGGATGCTCTTGCCGACCTGATCGCCATGGACAATACCAAAAAGGAAGTCCTCTACGAAAAGGGCCTCATCCACAGCGAAGTCGGTGATAAGGATAAAGCGCTGGATTGCTTTAAACAGATTTATGAAGTGGACTACGGCTATCGGGACGTGGCCCACCGCGTGGAATCTTCCTACGCCTGATTGACCTTAAGCCGATTTCAAACAATCGCTGCCTCCCCGTCATCCGGGCAGCGGCGTTTTTTAGATGCTGTGCGGGCAAAGGTTCAGGAATCCCCCGGCAGCAGCCAATCCACCATGATCAATTTGGAAACCTCAAACTGGCGAGGCCCCGCACCCGCAACGCGGCGGAGTTCCAACACCGCCCGGCAAAGACGCGTCCCATCTTTAAACAATTCCTTCAAGGCGATCTCCTCCGCAGAGCCTACCTTGCAATACGAATGCATCACCTCATCCATATCTGGAGAAGCGAGTCCAAAACAACTCCATGCTCCCTCGGTGAAGGGACCGTTGAAATAAGAGTCCTCGCCCACCACCACTCTCACCGTGGCTATAGGCGCGTCACCTCGAAGGATTTCATCCCAAGATGGAGATACCCTCCTGGCGAAAGATTCGTAATCGAGTTTCCAGACTCCCTTCTCATCTGGTGTGAGCAAGGCGAGCCGCTGGCCCTTGAGGTGATCTTTCTCGAAGGCCACGCTCACGCCCTCGATCAAGGTAGCGCCCTGGTCCATGCTGCTAAGCCAATCGTAGCGGGAAATCACTCCTTCCCGTTTCTCCAATTCGGAGAAAAACCGGCTGGCCTCTTCTGCGGAAGCAGCCCCAAGCCTCACCTGTTTGGCGATGCGAGCCGGATCGCGCTGGCGCAAGGCCTGCTTCACGATCGCGACAGCCTCTATCTCACTTGGTGGAGGAAAACGCGAAACCACCTGAGGGGTGCCATTTT
>JBBRIB010000095.1:0-8758 GCA_038221745.1 Verrucomicrobiales bacterium | reverse complement strand
CAGCGAGGCCGATGACAATCAGCAGCCCGAGCGCCGCATCACCGACATGGATGCCAGCGAAACGAAAAAGTTCTATCACGTCGAGATCACCAAGCCGTGAATTCCCAAACGGCACCAACCTCAAAACACCATGAAAGAATTATCCTGCACTCTTTTCGCAGTTCTTGGCCTGCTGCCAGCCCTTTGCTGGGGAGACATTAAGATTGCCGTTTCTGTAAAATTTTTCACCAATGCCAGCGGCACGACGCCTCCCTTCGACCTATGGCGTGGCCCGACGGCAGGTGTGGATACACCGCAGGAGATAGCGCAGTGGTTAGTCGATGGTTGCAATGACTCACCGCAGTTGAGGATGCGCGGTTTCCAGTATCAGCTTAAAGAGACCATCATCCTACCCCCAAGCTTGGATGACTGGTGGACGGCAGACGCCCGGAGCGCCGCAATCCGGTCTGAGCTGAACGGTGAAATCGACGACAATCCTCTCCTCTATCGCTTCGACGGTGCCGCCGTGAATATTTACATCAACGCCTTTGATACCAGTGGAACTTGCGCCAAACCCGAAAATGGCGGCACGATGATCATACTGGGCAGAGCGGTTTATCGTGAACTCCTCGCCCACGAGGTCGGACATTTCTTCGGTCTCTGCCATACCCAAGGCTGCCAATGCGCGGGCACAGATGAGGATGCCGAGGACCCGCCGATCTGTAAGACGCAGCCGGGTGATGATGGCCTTGCAGATACCTTGCCAGACTTGGATAGCTGGGATCAGGACATGCTCAGCGTAATCCATTTCGGGCAAAACTACACCCTGAGTTCCCTGGCCCAGCGCGCCGATGTGGACGCCGTATATACCAATCTGATGTCATACCACATTGACGACGCCCTCATCAATTTAGCCAACCCCGCCGCGCCGATCCCTAATCCTTATAACTTCCTAACGCAAATGCAGCTTGACCGCTACACCGACAATATGCACGCCCCCAACCGTGAAGGCGCCATCTCCGGCACCACATGGTTTCTCTCCCCGACCGGCAATGACAGTGGAGCAGGGCAGTTCTCCAGCCAGCCTTTTAGCAGTTTGAACCGTGCGCATTTGGCGGTGTGGCGGGATGACGACATCATCCAGGCGACTGGGGGCACCTATGTCGGCAATGTGATCATCAGCAAGAAATGCACGATTCGTTCCAATCGCGGACCCGCCATCTTCGCCGGCAACTAATTTACCAACTCCTCCTGCCATGAACCACTCTTCCCTCTTGAGTTCCTCACCTCTGCCACCACCGAGGCACTGCGCATCAGCGCGAACTATACCCTGTCAATGATGTCTGCGACGTCGCGGGCCGGCCTTCGGCGAGAATGACCGGTGTGTGGGAAACTCTCCTTTGCCTTCCCTGCCCAAGGCCGCGCTGGAGGTTGCGGAACTGTTGAAGCGACTCTCAGCTCTGAACGGGGAGAACTTCGTAATGCAGATTGAGGGTGCCCAGCCTGTGGCGCGGACCGAGGACAAGTTGGTGGATGGCGGCAAGGCGCGTGTCAGGGAAATTCATGACCGATTTACTATCGCCGGAGACTGCTATTTTCAATTCCTATCTCAACGGTGGCGGCCAGAATGACAAATTCGAGCACCCCGGCGGCATTGTCCACACCGCCACCGCCGACCGCGCCAGCGAAACGAAAAAGTTCTATCACGTCGAGATCACCAAGCCGTGAATTCGTGCCGGATTGTAGAATGTGACCATCCTGCAAACACACGAGGGATTGACCGCCCGGCGCGGCGGGATTACGCAGTGGCAGTCACATTTTATGGAACCCACCACCACAGCATACGGCACCTGGAGCGGCGGACGCTTCATGCACTTTGGCGAAACCCTTTCCGAGGAGCGCTTCATCGGCTGCATCGAGACGGCCTACGAGGCGGGCATCCGCACTTTCGTCACCTCCGACGTCTATGGAAACGGCAAGGCCGATGAGCTGCTGGGTCGGGCGCTGAAAGGAATCGACCGCAGCACTTACAGCCTCGTCGGCATGATCGGGCACGATTTTTACGAAGGCCAGCGGCAGGGTAGCCAAGGTTATCCACGCTTCACCTCGCCCGCCTTGCGCGGCCCGGATGGTTACGTGGATTTCATCAACATGGCCTGCGCCAAGGAACTCGAACGCTGCGGCGCGGACAAGTTCGACCTGCTCATGCTCCACAATCCCGACGAGCTCGGCTACACCAGCGAGCCCCTCTGGCAAGCTCTCGAAGGCGCGAAATCCGCCGGCCTCACCGACCGCCTCGGCATCGCCCCCGGTCCGGCCAACGGCTTCTCGCTCGACCTGGTTTACTGCCTCGAAAAATTCGGCCACCTCATCGACTGGTCGATGCTCATCCTCAATCCGCTCGAACCCTGGCCCGTCGGTCTAACCCTGCCGGTCTGTGAGAAACACGGCGTCAAGGTGATGACCCGCGTCGTCGATTACGGCGGCGTTTTCCATGATGACATCGGCGGCCCCGAGCACAGCTTCAAGCCCGGAGACCACCGCACCTATCGCCCGGATGGCTGGGTGCAACACGGCATGGAAAAGGCCAACCGGATGCGCCCGCTCGCCGAGAAACACCATCTCACGCTGCTCCAGTTCGCCTGCATCTGGAATCTCAGCCACCCGGCGGTCGAAAGCGTCGTCCCCACCTTCATTCAGGAAGCCGGCGAAGGGGCGCGCCTCATTGAGGATAAAATCCGCGAGTTCGCCAAGCTTCCGGACGTGCGCTTTACGCCTGAGGAAGTCGAGTCCATCCGTCAGATCGGCGACAACACCGGCTGCATGACCTTGAAAGGTGCCAGCAAACGCCACGCCACCAGCGAGCGCCCCGACGAATGGCCGATGCGCGGGGATCTGCTGGAGCTAGCAGGCCGCAATGGCTTGGGGGCGGAGTGGTGAATGTGGCGGCGATTATTGGTCGCCACGCATTCATTCATTCAATTCGCTGCGACCGGTGATCGCCGCTACCGTCGTTTCCCAATCGATACACGCATCGGTGATGCTTTGGCCACAGACCAGCCGATCAAGCGGCTGCGGGAATTTCTGTGCTCCGGCGAGGAGGTTGCTTTCCAACATCGCGCCGATGATCGAGGTGTCTCCCGCAGCACGCTGGCGGACGATTTCCTTGAAGACTTCCTGCGTTCCTAGTTGTATCAAATCTTTTGCCCGTATTGCCTCGGCGGATGAGTGGACTGGGCCATCAAAGCATATTCACCCGCCGTCTTTCACTGCGGCGCGCATCTCGCCAGCCGTTTTTCCGTTGATCTTCCGGAACATGCGGTGGAACTGGGACAGCGATTGGAATCCAGACTCATAAGCGATTTCGGTGATGTTCTTGCTGGTCCGTGCCAACAGCGAATTCGCGTGCTCCATCCTCACCTGGGTCACATATTCCCGGAAAGTCAGCCCGGTGGCGTGATGGAACGTCCTCGAAAGATGGCCATCACTGACGCAACAATGACGAGCCACCTCCGACAGGTGGATGTCATCCGTCAACGCCCGGGCCCGGATGAAGCCGCATGCCTTCTTGACCGGAGGCGGCATCTTCAACTCGGGATCCACTAGCTGGTCGGTGACTTTGAGCGCAATCTGTTTGGCGGCAAGTTGGACGATTCTCGTATAGGCTCCCAAAGTTTCCGCAGACACGACGGGAGTTTGGGCCAGCCAGGCTTCGAGATCCCGGTCAGCGATTTCGATGCCATTTTTCTTCAAAAGATGTCGTGCCTTATGAATCGTCTGCGGGTTGGGATGCAGTGGTGCGGTCCCGCCAAACATGAAATAGCCCGCCCTGATTCCGCTGATGTTGAGAGATACCACCGCCTCGTTGAGGCCCGCATCGCACAGTGTACAGGACGACTGATCACCTGCGTTGGCAAGCAGAGCGTGCCGGGAGCGGGCACACATCGCACTTCCCGCCTTGGACGCGTTCATCGCGGCACACAGTGGCAATTGGGCTCGCCGCAGATCGTCGCCGAGGCCCAATTCATTGACAAATGCCAGCTTCATTCCGCTTAATAGTTCGAAATCACGCTGAAATTCCAGCAACTCAGGGAGCTCCCTCAGCTTCTGATAAAGCGCTCTACGAATGATTCGTGGCATCGGTCTGTGGAAACCCTACAACGCATCGCATCAAAGAACATCATAAAATGCGACTGAAGCCATGGCAACTGCGACGCGGGTGCCGAAAATCCAACTCATTCTTCCCTCGTGAACCCCACTACAGCTCCAATTGGCCCGAAACCTCATCCTATGAAAAACAACACACACGTCACCTGCAAAGCTCTACCATTCCCGGTTCCATCCGAGGCCGCCGAGCTATTAGACTCCGCACGCTCCGTCACCGTGGCCACCACCACCAGCGAACTCGTGGAGTTATCCGTCCGCGACGCCGTCGATGGCTGGCATGAGGTGGCCTACGATGTTCCGGGCAAGGGCAGCGTCGTCGAAGCCCGTGTCTGCCGCGTCCGCAATGGCATCAACGCCAATTATCCGGAAGCTTACATGCGCCGCCGCGATCCGGACTGCATGGTCATCGGCGACCAACTCCCTACCGACAAGCCCACCTATCAGGAACGCTTCGGCAAGGATTTTGCCAGCGTTCGCGAGGAAACCTTCGAGTGGCTGAAAGGACAGGATCTCGCGGTGTTCCCTTTCCACGCTGGCATGGAGGGAAAAGGCACGGATGCACTGGTCATCGCTCCGGCCAACGCCGGTTTCTTCGCCCTCGGGCTCTCGATGCTGCAAGGTATCCTCTCTCCCGATGAGATTCCCGAAGGTTTCGCGCCGCGTGCGGTAATCTATGTCGCTCCGCCCTTCCGCCACACCCACTTCGAGGGCCGGCAGGTGGTCGTCCACAACCGCCTTCAATCCGCCCACGAGCTGTTCAGTTACAATCTCTATCCGGGACCGAGCGCGAAGAAAGGCATTTACGGAGTATTGCTCAACATCGGCGAGGCTGAACATTGGGTAACCATGCACTGCTCCACGGTGCAGGTCATCACCCCCTATGATAACACGATCATCATTTCCCATGAGGGTGCCAGTGGTGGTGGCAAAAGCGAAATGCTCGAACACGCCCACCGTCAGCCCGACGGATCTCTCTTGATAGGGCGAAACATCATCACTGGCGAAAAGCGCCTGCTCACCCTGCCGCGTGCCTGCGATCTGCGGCCAGTCACCGACGATATGGCACTGTGTCACCCGACATTGGAAAAAGGCTGTGGCAAGCTCAGCCTTATGGATGCTGAAAACGCCTGGTTCGTCCGCATCAACCACATCAACCACTATGGCATCGACCCCCATTTGGAGAAACTCACCCTCCATCCGCCAGAGCCGCTGTTGTTCCTCAACGTCCAGGGTCATCCCGGTGCCACCTCGCTGATCTGGGAGCACACCGAGGATGCACCCGGCGTGCCCTGCCCCAATCCCCGCGTGATCATTCCCCGCAGAATCGTCCCGAATGTGGTGAAGGGCGCTGTGGATGTGGACATCCGCAGCATGGGAGTACGCACCCCGCCATGCACTGCGGACATCCCAAGCTATGGAATCATCGGCATGTTTCACAAGCTGCCCCCCGCGCTGGCTTGGCTGTGGCGGCTCGTCGCCCCGCGGGGTCACGCCAACCCGAGCATCGTCGCCACGGAAGGCATGTCCTCGGAAGGTGTCGGCTCCTATTGGCCCTTTGCCACCGGCCGCCGCGTGGATCAGGCAAATTTGTTGCTAAACCAGATCATCGAAACCCCGAAAGTCCGTTACATCCTCACCCCCAACCAGAACATCGGTGCTTGGGAAGTGGGATTCATGCCGCAATGGATCACCCGCGAATTCCTCGCCCGCCGTGGAGGCGCTCGGTTCACCGAGAAACAAATGAAGCCGTCCCGCTGTCCATTGTTAGGTTACACTCCCAGTACGATTGTCATGGAAGGACGCACGCTCGGCGTATGGTTCTTCGAGGTGGACCAGCAACCGGAGGTCGGCACCGCCGCCTATGATCGCGGTGCCGAGATCCTGGAGGAATTCTTCCACCGCGAGTTGTCTCAGTTCCTCGTCCCGGACATCCTGCCCACAGGACGCAAAATCATCGAATGCTGCCTATCAGGAGGCACCCTCTCCGATTACGAGGGTCTGCTTGGCACTCCCACCCTGGATCCCGTTTGAAATCCTGAACCACACCAGCCATCAACATGGAGGGATTCGACCTATCATTCGGTCCAATCCTCGCAGTGGAGGCCGGGGACGCGTGAGAACCTATGGATATTGGCGGTGACGAGCGTGGCTCCTGCGGCGCAGCGCGGACCGTGGCGGCGATCATTGGTCGCCGCGCATTCATTCATTCAATTCGCGGCGACCGGTGATCGCCGCTACCGTCGTTTCCCAATCGATACACGCATCGGTGATGCTCTGGCCATAGACCAGCCGATCCAGCGGCTGCGGGAATTTCTGTGCTCCGGCGACGAGGTTGCTTTCCAACATCGCGCCGATGATCGAGGTGTCTCCCGCAGTCCGCTGGCGGAAGATTTCAGCGAAGACCTCAGGCATCAGGTTGTGATCCTTGCGACAGTTCCCATGGCTGGCGTCGATCATGATGGCGGGTTTCAGTCCGCTTTTCACTAACATTTCGCGGGTTGCTGCCACACTTTGCGCGTCGTGGTTCGGCCCGCTTTCGCCGCCGCGGAGGATGATGTGGCAATCGGGATTTCCGGTCGTGGTAACGGCGGAGGCGCGGCCGTCCATGCCGACACCGAGGAACGTTTGCGGATGGGTGGCGGCCTTGATCGCGTTGATAGCAGGTTCGAGGTTCCCCAGCGTGCCGTTTTTAAAGCCGAGCGGCATGGAGAGTCCGCTGGCCATCTGGCGGTGGGTCTGGGACTCGGTGGTGCGTGCGCCGATGGCGGACCAACAAATAAGATCGGCGATGTATTGCGGGGTAATCGGATCGAGCAGCTCGGTGGCGGTGGGGATGCCGAGGCGGATCATATCCAACAGGAACTGGCGGGCAATGTGCAGGCCTGCCTCGATATTGTTAGTCCCGTCGAGATGCGGATCCATGATCAGCCCTTTCCAGCCGACGGTGGTGCGGGGTTTTTCGAAATAGACCCGCATCACCAGCAGCATCCGGTCCTTCACTTTTTCCGCGAGTTTGGCAAAACGCTCCGCATATTCGCGACCCGCGCCGATATCATGGATGGAGCACGGACCTGCGATGACGAGGAAGCGCGGGTCTGCGCCGAAGATGATGTCCCGGATCTCCCGGCGGCTGCGGGCGATGAAGTCCGTGTCCTGCCCGCTGGGCGAAAGGCGCTGGATCAGCTCGGAAGGGGCGGGGAGTGCGAGGTTCGAACTGACGTGGATGTCGCTGACGGCTTGCATAGTGAGAATTGCTAGATCTGTGGTTTGGGCGACGGGTATTCCTCTCCTTCCCGCAGCGCTTCAGGGTCCTCATGCCAGAGGATTTTTGCATTCGCGTTGCGTTGGAGATCGGCGATGACTTGGGCACCCAACAGAAGAATCAGGGCGATCGCTTCCAAGGTCAGCAGGACGATGATGATGGTGGCCATGGAGCCGTAAACGACGTTCACCATCGAGACATTTGTGTAATAGTAAACTAGGAGGTGGCGCACGATTTCCCAGAGGATGGTGGCGGTGAATCCCCCGGCGAGAGCGCGGGTGAATGAGATTTTCGCGACCGGCATGATGATGTAAAACATCGTGAAAAGCAGGACGAGCCCGAATAGTCCGGTCAGATAGATGATGACACCGGTGTAGCGGTCAAGCGCTAGGTTTAATCCGAGAAAGTTCCAGTTTTTCAGGCTTTGCACATCGACGACCGCGTTGACGGTGGTGACGACGATGAGGCCACCGGCGACAATCAGGATAAACAGATAGGGCATCAGTGCCGATACCCAGAATTTCCGCTTCAGGGTCGGCAGGGGTTTTTGGAAGATGATGGCGAAGGCGTCCTCCAGCACACGGAAGGCCATCGAGCTGAAGAAAAGCAGTGTAAGTAGTCCCACCCAGCCGATGAGTTCCCGGGTGCTGAGGAAGGCGAGGAGGACCTCGGTAAGGGTGGCGGAGAAGCCTGGAGCGATGAGGGAAACCTCGGACGTCAGCGATTCCAACAAGAGCTGCTGTTCGAAAAAATGGGAAAACACCACCATCAGCACCGCGCAGAGCGGGATGAGGGAGAGCATCATGTTCTGGGCGACGGCGGCGGTGAGTAGCAGGCCGTGATTGCGCAGGAAAAAATCCCTCAGCACCCGAACGCTGAATCGGACTATTTTCGGCAATCGTTTCTCCATCCCGTCTCAGTCTGGACGCGATCATCCGCAGGGGCAAACCCAAAGGGAATCCCCGATGCCGCGACTCTTTGACGAGCTTGGATTCGCCCGGCCGCCGGAGGAGGTCATCTTCCGCGAGAAGACGGATAATATGAGGGATGGCCATCGGACTGCCTGTTGCGTTTTGCAATATATTCCTCACCGAGATTGATAAATTCGCAATCCGCCCGAACTTACCGTTCGCCGGCAGTCTTGAATCAGCCGCATTGGCGCCGTGGCACAATTCCTGCGATAACATTTCAACCCTCGGAGCTGATTTCACCTATATGATAAATTTCCCGTACCAAATCGCCGTGGCGGCCCTCAGCGCCTGCGCCTTGTCCTGCGCCGGCCCGCAAGCCAACCAACCCACCGTCCGCAAACTCGATGCTGCCAGATACTCGGGCGAATGGCATGAGATC
>JBBRIB010000094.1:0-8777 GCA_038221745.1 Verrucomicrobiales bacterium | reverse complement strand
GAGGAAACCCAAACGAATCCTGACAGACCATTTTTCATTTATATAGCCTACGATACCCCCCATTTCATTGGGCAATTCGCGCCAACTAGAGATTATCCGATCGGCAAGGGAGTTTCTGGCGGCATCCAGTGGACCGGGGCTCCATCCTACGTCAACACGGCAACGAACAACCCGACCAATGTAAACAACGCCGCAAACCGGCCGCTTTCGGTCAATCCAGCATGGCATGCCAACGCCCAGCGGTTTGTTGGCATGATAGATCGGATGGATCAATCAATTAGCGATCTACTTCAAACGCTCCGAGATCTCGGCATTGATGACGATACGCTCGTTGTTTTCTCAGCAGACAACGGGCCGGATCCCACTGAAGTGGTTCCCAACGATTTCGGAAGCTTCGGACCCTTCGAAGGTATCAAAGGAGATTTACTTGAAGGTGGAATCCGGGTTCCCACCATCGCTTGGTGGCCGGGCAAGATTCCAAGCTCAGGACAGCCCGGACAATTCCGGAAAGTGGAACAACCTTCGGCCCAGTATGATTGGCTGGCGACCTTCGCCTCCCTTGCTGGCGTTGTAAAACCAGCCTTCTCTAATGGGAATTCAATATTACCCGCGCTTCAAGGATTACCATCCGCTGTTCCATCAGAGTTCCTGTATTTTGAAATGAGTTATCCTTTCGCTGTCCCCCGCTTTCCAGAGTTTTCGAACAACGGCGGGCGCGTTCGTGGCCAAATGCAAGCCATTCGGATCGGCGACAACATGGGCGTGCGCTACGACATTCGAAATTCGTCCGATCCCTTCATGATTTACAATGTAGTCTCTGACCCGAAGCAGGGGACAAACCTTGCACCAGGGCTGCCGCTTTTGCAGCAGAGGATGCAGCGATTGGCGATCGGAGCAAGGCGCCCTGATCCAGTCGTTCCCCGGAATTATGACGGGGCAAGGATTCCAGCCTTCTCTCCGCCCAATCCAGTCCGCACTGGCGTGAAGTGGAAAAGCTACGAAGGCTTTTGGTCGTGGCTTCCGGACTTCCGAACACTGAGTCCTGCGGCGAGCGGAGAAGGTCCGGTGATCACACCCGCAGTCCGGTCGAGAAATACGGATGTGGGACTTCTTTTCGAGGGGTATCTGTCGATCACCACTGCGGGAAGCTACACTTTCCAGGTGGCATCGAGTGCCGAGTCGTCGCTGTGGATCCACGAGTCCCCTGTGATCGATAATGACTTTGCCTATTCGCCAATCAAAACATCGGGGGTCGTCCAGTTAAGTGCAGGTCTGCATCCACTGCGCTTGTTTTTCCGGCATCGTTCTGGAACACCGACGTTGGACCTTCGTTACTCGGGTCCCGGTATTCCGATGCAGGTGATTCCAGCTTCGTCGTTCTTCACGGACGGAATTTCCACCGTCCTCGCTCCGGCTACATTCACAACGTCGCGAAACACCCCTCTGCAAATCAACGCACTCGCCAATGCCATCTCGGGGTCACCTCTTTCGCTGACCGGCACGGGTGTGCCGTTGGTCGGCTCCACCTCGATCTCGGGAAACCTGGTGAACTATGTTCCCAATCAGGATGTGATCGGGATCGAGTCCTTTACCTATCAAGCATCGGACGGAACCGCCACCGCCTCATCCACCGTGACGGGGGCCGTCTTGTTTGACAATGAAATCTGGTTCCCGTGCGACGAAGGGAGCGGCACAGTCGTCCGTCGAAAAGGGGGCGACGGAATCGCGAGCGGTAATTTTGGAGCTTCCCTCAATCCGCTGACCGCCTGGGTATCCGGGAAGTCCGGCACCGCCCTGGGTTTCCGGGGTGGAGACGATATCGTCAACCTCTCCGGTTTGACACTTCCTTTGGGAACACAGCCACGCAGCATCGCTTGTTGGTTCCGGACTCCTCCGGGAATCGCTGCCGAAAACCAGGCAATCTTCAGCTATGGGAGCGACCTCCCGGGACAACGTTTCACCATCCGCTTGGTCCCCTCACCGACTGATCCGACCACACAAACGGTGCAATTGGATACGGGCGGCGGAGTTTACACCGACAACCGAAAGGTCAACAACGGCGCGTGGCATCACCTCGCCGTATCGGTGGCAGATCGAAACAGCGACGGGCATATCTCGATGGACGAAACCCGGATCCAGATCAACGGGGGGGCGGATTCCGGACAGGTGGATGTTGACGGGAACATCGATACCGGCACCGTAATCATCCCCGCCATTGGAGGGTCTTCCCATTCCCCGGATTATAATTTCAATGGTGACATTGATGAGATCCGTATTTTCACAAGGTCTCTTGATTTCTCAGAGGTGACGCTGCTGGCGAATGCAACACTGCCGCCTCCGGCGGCCGGTATGCCAAATCAAGATAGCGACGGCGACGGGGCAACCGACCAGGAGGAGAACATTGCTGGAACCGATCCACAAGATTCATCCTCGGTGCTGGCTCTCCGCATCGCTTCACAAACTACAGACTTCACTGAGGTCACGTGGGACGGCAAGGCCGGGCGCGTCTATCGAATCCAAGAGAGCAGCGGCCTTGCGAACTGGTCCAACGTTGCGGGAATCGAACCGATCATCGTTTGGCAGAACACCCCGAACATGGTTCGCCTGGTCCCGGCCAACGGAAATCCTTCAAGGTTTCTAAGATTGAGCGTAGCGATCTCAAATCCATCCTCACAGGACTCCGACGGAGACGGAGCCACCAACGAGGCGGAATTCATCGCCGGAACTGATCCCGATGATCCGAACTCGGTGCTGAGACTACGGGTCATCTCCGAAAATGCCGGAGAATTATCGGTCAAATGGGACGGCAAGGCGGGGCGCGTTTACCGGATCCAGGAGAGCGCGAATCTGGAAAACTGGACCGACGTTCTCGGAATTTCCCCCGTTATTTCGGGACTGGATACTCCTGACCTGACCCGAATCATCACCAGCAACCGGACTCCTACGCGATTCCTTCGCCTGAGCGTGATGCTTGCAAACTAACGCTTGGGAGGTAGTCAGGTAGCGCGGATCCGGCCCGGTCCGCCGTGACTTGGAGACACCTTTGCTTCACGCCGTTCCTCCGGTGCTCAAGCACTTCACATCCGCACCACCCATCCGGGTGAACAAGTGGGCGGACCGGTCCGGATCCGCCTTACCAACATACAATTTTGGATCCCCGTTCTGTTTCCAGTTTCCCTTCATCCGCAGTCTCCTCAATGCGCTTCTCCATCATCACACCAAGCTTCAATCAAGGGCGCTTTCTACCGGACTGTGTGGAAAGCGTGATGGCGCAGGTGGAGGCAACCAATGGGCATCGGAATCCGTCCGCTGATCCGGATGAAGAGCGGGCAAGATGCCCGCGCTCCCTTGAGGTCGAGCACATCGTGATCGATGCCGGTTCGACTGACGAGACTCTTGAGGTGCTCGCGCGCTATCCTCACTTACTCTGGTCAAGCGAACCGGACGGGGGGATGAGCGACGGTATCAACAAGGGATTCCGACAAGCGACGGGAGATTGGGTGATGTGGCTGAATTGCGATGACCTCCTGTTGCCCGGAGCTTTGGAAAAGGTATCCGCCCATATCAAAAAGCATCCGGATGCCGATGTGGTCCATGGCGATTGCATGTTCATCCGTGAAGACAAAACCCCGATCCGCCGCAAATACGATACCTCGGTCGATCACCTGGATTTCCTCTTCGTCGGTTGCTGCATTCCCTCGACCTCCACCTTTTACCGCAGGGAAATCATTTCCGCCGGACACCTCCTTGATACGGATTACCGCAACTGCATGGACTGGGAGTATTATCTTCGACTGATGCGATTGGGCTATGGTTTTTCCTATTTGCCGGAGGCGCTGGCGCATTTCCGTTGGTATGAAGATAGCACCACGCAAAAACACTGGGACCGGATGATTCAAGAAGGGCTGAGGTGCCAGCGGGTGGATATTCAAGAGCGCGGACTTCCGGGTTTGCTGGCAAACGCAGGGGTTCTGAAGGCCATGCGCAAGATTTTCCAGATCCGCAGGATGGCGAAGCGCTTGTCCACCCATGGCAGGGTATGGTGAGCCGATGCGAAAACTCCACCCACGTGACCCCCGAATTGATGATTGTGATGCCTGTCTTCAATGAGGAGGCATCGGTAGAAAAAGTGATCCACGAGTGGTTCGCCGGCGTGGGCCAGGAGGTGGAAAACTTTGTTTTGTTGG
The DNA here is from genome assembly GCA_038221745.1 of Verrucomicrobiales bacterium. Lineage (GTDB taxonomy): Bacteria > Verrucomicrobiota > Verrucomicrobiia > Verrucomicrobiales > Akkermansiaceae > Luteolibacter. The sequence goes on along the minus strand of JBBRIB010000094.1, from coordinate 4,590 downwards.
CCATTGATGACGGGTCGGCGGACTCGACGCCCCGCATTCTCCAGCGTCTTGCGGAAGAGCTGGGACCGAGGCTGGAGGTGGTGAGCCGTCCGAACAAGGGCCATGGACAGACATGCTTGGAAGGTTATCGGTTGGCAACGGAGCGGGGAATTCCCTTCATTCTTCAGATTGATTCAGACGGCCAATCGGACCCGAGGTATTTCGGTAAATTCTGGGAGCAACGGACTCGTTTTGAAGTGATCTACGGCAAGCGCCTGAGAGGTGACGGATTCCGGAGAATCCTGGCGAGTTTTGTTCTACGGGCTTCTCTCCAGTGGATCGCCAAAGTGAATTGCGTGGATGCCAATGTTCCTTATCGGCTGATGAACACCAAGGCATGTGCCGGTGGTATCTCACAAGTGCCCGAGGAGACGTTTCTCGCCAACATAATACTGGCAGTGATTCTCAGGAAAAATCCGGCGCTAATTCACGGAAGCATTCCGATCGGATTCCCACCCAGGCAAGGTGGTGAGCCATCGGTTCCAATGGGCAAATTCGCGGAAAAAGCGGTAGAGCTGTTCAAACAGATGAAACAAGCGGGGATCTGCTAGATTCAAGGCCAAATGGTTCCTGCCACCGTCATTTAATCCACCACCTACCTTACTCCTAAACACCTCTTGAACATTCCAAATTCAAAATTCGCCTATCCCATACTGCTCTCACTGCTTGCAATGGGGGTGGGCCTTGGCTTCATCACTTCCCAGAGCCTGTGGATGGATGAGGGAAGCACGGTTTTCAAAGCGTTGTTTCCCACCCCTGCCGAATGGTGGACGATCACCAAGCGCCTGGGCGGCTCTGATATGCAGATGCCGATATATATGTTTCTGGTCTGGTGCTGGGAAAAGATGGGAGCCGCCTCGGAATACGCGCTGCGTTGTGTGAATCTTCCTTGGCTCATCATCGCGGTGCTGGCGCTGCACCGGGTAAGGTTCTGGCCTTTGGTAATCCTCACCTCGCCCTTCATGTTGTATTACACAGGTGAGTTGCGGCCTTATGCCATGCAAGTGGCCACAGGCTCGGTAGCGGCACTTGCGCTGATGCGGATTCGTGAAGGTAATGAGGCAAGGCCATTTGCGGGATTGGCAACAGCGGGGTTCGCCGCATTGTTACTCACAGCAAGCAGTCTCACTTCCGCCATCTGGGCAGCCGGCTTAGGGCTTGGCATCATCGTGATGAGGCCGGGGTGGTTGAAACAAAATGGATTTTGGCTCCGGCTCTCCCCATGGTTGTTGGGGCTTGCTGGTTTCGGCGCATTTTATCTCATGACCTTGCTGCAGGGGTATCGGGCAGCGTCCGTGGGTGAAGGGGGAATCCTCAGCATCCTGTTTGGTTTTTACGAACTGCTTGGCCTGGCAGGCCTGGGTCCCAGCCGCGGGGAAATCCGGGCAAATCCGGCATCTCTTCTCTCGGCGTTGCCGCTGCTGGCTCCAGCCGCACTCGTGGCCGTGGCAGCTTGGATTTATGGCGCGTGGAACTGGAAACAAAACGAACAACCCGCGAACGTGGTTGCCGTCGCCATCTCGATCATTTTCCCACTTGCGGTCTTCACGATCCTCAGTTTCGTGGCGGACTTCCGGGTGCTTGGCAGGCATCTTAGCCCGGTCCTCCCCGCAGTTCTCCTGCCCTTGGCGGCATGCCTCAATGCCACCGGAACCCGGCGGCGAATCTGGCAATCCACCGCTGCGGTCGCCGTCGCATTGAGCTTGGTCTCCGCTCTCGCGCTGCGCTTCCAGAGTCGGCACGAGCGAGATGATTATCGCAAGGCGGCCAGCATCGGGATAAAGGCTCTGCAAGATGGCAAACGCGTGTGGTGGCAAGCGGACATGAATGCCACCCGCTATTATGCATACCGCCAAGGCGGCATGCCAATGGTGAATGCGATCCAAGTCATGGAATCCGATACTCCACCCAGCCTTCTTTCAGCGGACATGGTCGTGATCAACCGCCCGGATTTCCGATTCCGCGGTGTGGACTATCAGGCAGATCTCAAACGAAATTTCTTCGTTAAAACCGCCTCCTTCACCGGCTTTGAGGTCTGGGAGGCAAAATAGTCTGCGCGCCGGTTTTCATATCCCATGAGTTCAGTAAAAAACGATAACCCGGTGACGATCGTGGTGTTCGCGCAGGTTCCACCGCCGGAGCATGGCCAGAGCCGGATGGTGAAGCTGGCGCTCGAAACATTGCGGGAGGAGCCCCGGTCGTTTACCGTACACCACATCAACGCACGTTTCTCCGAGAATCTGGACGACGTTGGAGAAGGCACATTTCGAAAGATCTTTCCGCTCACCGCCTACTTGGCGCAGGCGGTTTTTCTACGATTCCGACTGAACTCGCCGCTTTTATATTATGTTCCTGGTCCCGCGAAGTGGAGTCCGGTGTTGCGCGATTGGGTGGTGCTTTCGGTGCTGCGATGCTTTTATTCACGGGTTTTGTTTCATTGGCACGCCATCGGCCACGGTGAGTGGGCACATGGGTCCGCTCGAATCCGGCTGGAGGGGCCAGACTGGATGGATGGCCTTGCGAGACGGATCAGCGCGAAGGTCCTGGAGGCGCCCTTCGCTTCGATTGCAGTATCCCCCACCTCGACGAAGGATTCGGTCGCTGTTTCATCCAAACATCAAAAAATCGTCTGCAACGGGCTGGCGGATCCCTGCCCGGACTTCGAAAATATTCTATTACCCGCCAGGAAGTCCACCCACGAACAACTGGTAAACGAGCCGACGCCTTTTTTCCGAATCCTTTTTCTCTCGCACGGGACGCTGGAAAAGGGGCTGACCGACGCGCTGGATGCACTGCACCTAGTCGTCGAGCGTGCGGACCCCACTTGGAGATTCCAAATCACTCTCGCGGGAGGAGTCTGTGAGACGATGGGAATCCAATTCCGGAAAGACATCAACCAGCTCCGGAGTGCCGCTGGAGACAGGGTGATCATTGAGGTGAAAGACTATATGACCGGGCAAGACAAACTCCGTTGTTTTGCAGATCACGAGATTTTCCTAGCTCCGAGCCGCTGGGAAAGCTTTGGACTTACGGTGATCGAGGCAATGGCCCACGGAATGCAGGTCGTGGCGGTCGCTTCCGATGGCGTGAGAGGCGTGCTGCCTTCCGATCACCCTTACCTGACACCACCGGCGGACCCAACCGCACTTGCAGATGGTCTTCTCCGCTGCTGCAAGGCATTTCGAGAGCGTTCCCAGATGGATGCGGTCCTGCGACTGCGCCAACGGTTTCTCGATCTCTATCAGATCGAATATTTTGAGGGAAATCTGAAGGATGCCATTCTGGAACTCGACCTGCGGACAAATGAAAGCATCGCAAGCGGGGAATCATTGACTCTGCCTGCGTCTGTATCTGCTGCTAAATCGGGACGCTCTACGATTGCTCTCCAAGCCTATTTAGCAGATCAGAATCCGGGACACGACAGGAGTTTTGGAATTTCCCGGATGTCTCAAGTAGTTCTCGAGACGCTTCTGGCAAGGGGGGATACAAAGCTTGAGGCCATCGTCTCGAAGACATCACAGCAAGGGCCAGCAGGAACGACCCGAAGCCGGATTCTCCCGTGGGGCACCCGCAGCAAGACCGTCCGCTTGTTGACAGACCACCTCCACCCGTTGTTTACCAAAGGTGATTTCCGGCCCGATATCCACTATTTCCCGAAAGGGTATCTTCCACTGTTGAGTGCGCTCTGCCGCCCCTCGGTGGTGACGATTCATGATACAATCATTCAATACGACGAAGATCACTATCCCGATTGGCGTAAGCCTTGGGAATATGCGTATTGGGCCTTGATGCTGAAGCACACATTGCGTAACGCGGACCGCATCCTAACGGTTTCCGAATCATCCCGTGCGCAGATCCTCTCGTTCATGGATCGGCATGGGATCGCTCGCAAGGAGATCACTGTAACCTATGAGCCATGCATGTATGAAAGTATGCCGCAACCGGTGAATCCGCCGAAGGAAAACTTTGTCATCCACCTTGCATCGTGCGAGCCACACAAACGGACCGCGCATCTGATCCGTTGGTGGCACGAGGCGGAAAAGGCGGACAGGAAATTACCCACGCTTCATCTGATAGGTACCGTTCCCGAGGAAGTCGCACCGCTTCTTGCGAGTTCGCGCAGCATTGTGAAACGCCCGTTTCTGGAGGATGCCTCACTGAGATTGGCCTACCTGAATGCCAAGGCGCTCATCTTGCCCTCGGAGATTGAGGGGTTCGGATTGCCAGCGCTGGAAGCTTACTACCTCGGAACACCCGTGTGTTTTGTAAAGGGCACTTCGGTCGAGGAAATTCTGAGCGTGGCCACCGACAAGGGTGGCTTCGGCCTTGATGATGCCGAGTCGTTGTTCAGAGCGCTGGATGAGGTGCTGCAGATGAGCGCGGAGGATGTCCGTGAGTGCGGATTAAAGCTCAGGGAGACCTACGCCGCAGAAAAAGTGGCGGCAAGGATGATGGAGGTTTTCCAGGAGGTGAAAGGGTAAGCTTCCAGCGAAGGGGGAACCAAAGGTAGGGTTCCACCGAACGGGGGAACCGAGTGAAAGGGACGCGAAC
>JBBRIB010000093.1:0-8808 GCA_038221745.1 Verrucomicrobiales bacterium | reverse complement strand
GATCGGGCGCATCTATCAAATAGGCTTGGATGGAAGCGTCAAACTTGTGATCGATTTGGATCCGTTGATGCTCAACCCCAACGGTGTCACCTCGCCTGAAGCAGGGCTTTTCCTGGTGGGTGAGTTTTTCTACGGTAACATCCTATCGCATCGCGATGGAAAGCTCACTGTCTTGGCCACTGGCCTGCGGGGTGCTGACGGCATTGAAAAAGGTGATGTAGATGAACTCTATATCTCCAGTTGGACTCAGGGCAAGGTTTGGAAGCTTCCCGCAGGCGGTGGGACTCCTGAGCTGATCATTGAAGGCCACAAATCGGCTGCGGATTTCTATCTGGATCGGAAAGAAAAGCAGCTGATCCTGCCTGATATGCTCGCTGGATCTCTTACGTTCTATCAACTGTAGGCTGGCGGCTGGGAAGGCTTGATTCGCTGCGGCCATGACCGAGCGCCGTTCCCTCAGCGGGGAAGGGAGGCGGCGGTATGGCTGGTTTGCGCGGAATCTCGTTGGTAATCGGCAGCGTGCATCTGTGAGCGTGCAGCTTGGTAGCGGCGGTAGGTGCCGCCCCAAAGATCGGACTCCGAACTGAGTTGGCCAGTGACTTCGTCGGAATCCGAGTTCCGGTCGCCGCCGGGCGCTGCCTGGCCGGCGTTGATAGATGCATAGTTGGTGGAGCCTTTTCCAATGCCGTTCAGGTGGGGAAACCAATCAGCGTTTTACGAATTCGCTTGGACGCGGGCTTGTTCGATTCGGTAAGAAAAAGGGGGCGATGGGGCGGGCGTATTTTTCTGATCAGGGAGTCGATTTTCAAGCAGAGAAATGGAGCGATGTTTCGCGAAGATATCGCCGTTTGAGGTGGTTGTGGAGGACGTATTTCAGAAATCGCGAGAGCGCTTTGGGCCGAAGAGAAAAGATGTGGCGAGGAAATGGCGAGGTAAGGGCGAAGCGGCGGCGGGAGTGCTGTGGAATATGGGGGATTTGAGGAAGGGGGGGTGAGAATCTAGAGATCGGGGATCATGGATCTGGGAAGGAGACTGAAGATCAGAGATGGCTGTGGGGAGCGGTGGGATTTGTTCGGGCTGGAATGGGAGGGAGTAAGAGCACGGTATCAGGTGCTGGGCTTTTCGATTCATTGGCCCAGCCGCGAGACGCGTCAGCCACATGCGAAGAGGAGCTTTTCTGTGGCGGGGCTTTTTCGATTCATTGGCACAGCCGCGAGACGCGGCAGCCACATATGAAGAAGAGCCACCGCAGGCGCTGCCGTTCGAGCGGCTTAGCGCGTTGATCTCTGACGCGCTTTTTGACCTGATAGATGCAAGCGGGGTCAAATCGCTCGACTTGTATGATTTGCGGTGGCTCAGTTGCTTCTACCCCGAGAGCAATGCCCCTTGAGCGGTAAGTTTTTGAATAGACTGGCCCCTTATGTAAAGATCCTGCGGGAGGTGATCAATGATCGAGCTTGAGTTTCTTTAGCTTGGGTTCGATGACAAAGCGGCAATAGGGGTTTTTGGATTTGTTTTCGTTATAGTAATTCTGATGATAGTTCTCTGCGGGATAGAACTTGGGAGCCTGGGTGATTTCGGTAACGATCGGTTTTTTGAAATTGGCGGCTGCTGCGGCTTTTGAGCTTTCCGCGGATTTCTTTTGCTCTTCCGAGTGATAATAGATCGCAGAGCGGTATTGAGTACCCACGTCATTGCCCTGACGATTCAGGGTGGTGGGATCATGAAGGTCCCAGAACCAGGCGAGGACTTTTTCGTAGGTGATTTTCTTGGGATCAAAGACGACGAAGACGACTTCCGCATGGCCGCTCTGGCCGGTGCCGATGTCCTCATAGGTTGGGTTTTTCAGCTTGCCGCCCGTGTAGCCGGAAGTGGCGGAGTAAACTCCATCCAGCTGGCGGTAGGCGGCATCAATGCACCAGAAGCATCCGGCTCCAAGGGTGGCAACTTCTGCGCCGGCAGGGACTTCAGGCATTTTCGCGGCGATTTTAGCATCAGGTGACATAAGCTTTTGTTCAGGTTCGCAGGAGGCGAGGGTGGGAATTAGTAATAATACGGTGAGAAATTTAAAGACTCGCATGGTGATAGGATACACGCATCGGAGATTTGTTCCTGGAATTTTTACCATTCGATGCCGACTCCCTCTTCGGGGATGAGAATTTGATCGCTGATGCCGAGTCGGTCCGCTTCCATGAGCAATCGTTCCACGGGCTCGTTGTGCGGCTCGTTACCCAAGGGGAAAGTCCCGTAATGCATGGGAATGAGGACCTTGGCTCCCAGGTCCACGAAGGCACGCACGGCCTCTTCCGGATTCATGTGGACATCGCGACCGCTCGGGGATTCGTAGGCCCCGATGGGCATCAGGGCGATATCGATTTCATGGCGCTTGCCAATTTCCGCAAAACCATCGAAGTAGGCACTATCGCCGCAGTGAAAGACGCTCTTGCCACAGGCTTTCACGATGTAGCCACCGTAGTCCCGGTGGGTATCGTGGATGAAACGCGCTCCCCAATGATGGGAAGGGGTGTGGATGATCTCGAGCTGATCGAAGGCCAACGCATCCCAGATCCGCATCTCGTGGGTGGCGGGAAATCCGAGGCGCTTGACCAAGGAGGCACTCCCCTGCGGGACAACGATTCCTTGGCGGGCTTGCAGAATTTTCAGACTGGGTTTGTGGAGGTGATCGAAATGCGCATGAGTGACAAGGACGAGATCCACCTCGGGCAGGCCCTTGAGATGGAGCCCCGGTTGGCGCTGCCTTTTAACGGGGCCATGCCATTTCGCCCAGTTCGGATCCACGATCACCGAGTGCCCGGCAAATTGAAGGAAAAATGACGCATGACCGATCCAGGTGATCCGCACTTTATCGGAATCAGGTGGGGCGAGTATGGGTTCCAGCACATTACCGTCTGCCCGGCGGAACATTCCGGGAACGATGCGGTGGCGGAGAAACCGATAGTTTCGCCGCGGCCATCCTTTTTGGGGGAGTATTCCGGAATAGCGGGTAGGGATCTCACTCATCAGTGGGGAATCAGGAAGTAGAGGCTTCTTCTCATACTAGCTCAGCAAACGAAGCAGCGCATGGAAAAATCTCACTTACTTCGAATAGCATGCGGAAATTTTATCCGCCCATTCCTTCGCGCGGACACTGAAACTGCGGTCATCTCCCGCATAGAGAATGCCACGGGAGACGTTGATCACATTCGGCGCGGTGCGGGAGGCGGCGGCGAGCGATGCGAGGTCTCCGCCTTGGGCACCGAGGCCGGGGACGAGCAGGGGAGCATCCGGGATTTTTTCCAAAACATCCGCCGCGTTGGTCAATCCGACGACGTAGCCCACATCGGTGGCGCGTTGTTCAATTTTCGCGCGTTCACCCAGTGCGGTGACGAGTTCGAAAACCGAGCGGCCGTCAGCGAGTTTTTGGCGTTGGAAATCGGCCGATCCCGGATTCGATGTGACAGCGAGGAGGTAGATTCCTTTTCCCGGCCAATCGAGGAACGGCTCGATGGAATCGTAGCCGAGAAAGGGATTGAGCGTGACAGCATCGACGTTCCATCCTGCGAAGTATCCCTGGGCGTAGTATTTCTGAGTCTCGCCGATGTCACTGCGTTTCGCATCCAGAATGACGGGCACATCTTTGGGCATGGCCGCGAGCAGCTCCTCCAACACGCGGATACCCTCGATACCCATGGCTTCAAAATAGGCCATGTTCGGCTTGAAGGCGGCCGCCCATTCCGCAGTTTCTTCGATGACTTGCTTGAGAAAACTCTTCGCCGCCACCGCGCCACCTTCACCGGGGCGGGGATCCAAGCCCACACAGAGCCGTGATCCCGTCTTCTCGATGCGTTTCTGAAGCCGTTCTGCGTAGCTCATGCTTGGAAGTAGCGGCGATTGCCCGGCTACGTCAAAAAGATTCGCTCAACAGACGTCGGAGTGTAGCGGATCAGCGCTTGCGGCGGATCAAAGCCAGCACTCCAAGCACACTCAGCATGGCCGAGGAAGGCTCGGGGATCGCATTCCAGGTGATCACATCCTGGCGGGCGCCGTTGGTCAGAAGAGTCAGATTGGCCGACGCGAAACTCTGGTTGTTCGCAAGATAGGAGTTGGCCAGATTGAGGGTGTCTTGTCCCGTGAGATCGGTGATCCGCACGCTGCCGCTGGCGAGTGAGGATGGAAGAGTGGAGTCTGCCACCATTTCCCAAATCGCCCACTGCACGGCGGTGGCATCCATGACGGACCGCGGTGAGGCAAGGTAGCCACCAATCAGGCGGGAAATCACTTCGGAGTTGACCAAGGATTGCGGATCCTGGATTTGATAAATAAGGGTTTCTCCATAAGTGATGGGCTGCAAAGGCTCGACACAGAAGGCGAAGAAGGTGTCGAACTCCATCAAGCCGGCGTGGATGGTTTTAATCGAAGCACCACCATCGAAGCTTCCTTCAAGTTGTTGATCCGGGGCTAGTCCGACAAAAGTCGTTTCCAGAGTTTGGGCGGTCGTGGATGATGCAACACAGGCGAATGAAATCGCCACAATCAGGGATTGGATACGGGACATTTTTTGCGGGGGATTAGGGGAGATGTGAGCAAGCAAGCGGGGGGCTTTCTGCTGACATTCAAACTATGTCCCAAAATCGGCCATTTGTAATCACGCGATGACGTAGCCCGGGTAATCCGCGATGGCTGGCTTTTCCAGTCCCTCGCTTAAAAACCCAGCACTTCTTCCCGCCGCTCCATCCACCAAAGCCAAGCGAGAAGGAGAAAATATCCGGTGAACTCGGCTACTTTATTCCAATATTGGATCGGTGCGTCCGTGCCATGGCAGCCGCAGGAGATATCCAGGTTGTGAAACCAGGCCCAACCAATGGAAATGCAAAACACCACCACCAACGATGCGATGGTTAGAAGCGCACCGCGGCGCAAAATCCCGAGCATCAAACAAACGCCTGCAATCATCTCCAGCCATGGCACGCTGAATGCGGCGATCACGTCAAAGGGCGGACCCACGATCTGATAGTTCGCCACGTCCCGGGTGAAGCGGTCCAATCCCGTCCCGAAAATTTTCAAACCTCCGCTGTAAACAAACCAGCACCCCAGCACCACCCGGCCGATCAAGGCGGCCACATCGATCACACTGGAGTTGCTTTTCCGGATGCTCATGCGTTCAGACGACGGGTTCGTTTCACCGTGGCGAGCCTAACTCCTGATCCTGCATTAGCAATCGGGAAAAATTCAATTGCTGAAAAAACAAATGCCCCAACCGGAAAGGGAAGGGGCATCTGACGGGGAAAATGAAATGGGCTGAAATCAGTTGGCGCTCTTCACAAGGAGGGCGCGCTTGCCCACGCGCTCGCGGAGGTAATGCAGCTTGGCGCGGCGCACTTTGCCTTTGTTCGTCACCTCGATCTTGGCGATGCGCGGTGTGTGAAGTGGGAAAACCCGCTCGACACCCTCACCATAGGAAATTTTACGGACCGTGAAAGCGGCGTTCACTCCGGAACCACCGCGTGCCAAAACAATGCCTGCGAAAATCTGCACGCGCTCTTTGCCACCTTCCACCACCCGACAATGGACCTTCACCGTATCGCCGACGTTGAAGTCTGCGATGTCTTGTTTCATTTGCTCTTGCTCGATCTTCTTAATGATGTCCATGGGGTCCTCCTTGGCGGAAAATTTATACTTCCCTGCGCCGCCAATGCCGTGTGCGTTGACGCGCGGGGGCGCAGAGCTACCGGATCAATCTGGCAATTGCAACCGCGAAATTACTCAAAATTTAATGTTTTCCGTAAACTGCCGCCGGATCGAAGGATTTCTCGCCGCCCGTGGACTCCAGCTTGGCCCCTCCGCCGTCCATGGCGTAGGTCACTTTGCGGTAAAAACACGAGTTTCTGCCGGTGTGGCAAGCTCCCGCGCCGATCTGCTCGACCATTAAAACCAACGCATCCTGATCGCAATCCGTCCGAATTTCCACAATCCGCTGGATGTGCCCCGAAGTTGCGCCCTTGTGCCAGAATTCCTTGCGGGAGCGGGACCAATAAACCGCCTCGCCGATTTCAAGAGTCCGCCGCAATGATTCCTCGTTCATGTAAGCGAGCATCAGCGGCTCACGGGTGGCGGCATCAATCGCCATCGCCGGGATCAACCCATCACCATCAAATTTCGGAGCGAAATCCAATCCTTCCTCGACTTCCGCCTTCCCGGCGCGTGCGGCAAACACAAGCTGCGTATCCATGCCCGGAACGTGAAACTGCTCCGGCCAGCTGTCCAGCCTGCAATCGCATCCCCGCAGAATCGCATCCCCCCCAATCTAAAATCTCAAATCTGAAATCTCAAATCTGAAATTTCGCATTTGCACACCGCCGCATTGCAGAGAGCATGGCGGCGCATGGCTTACACCGCAGACCGCGCTTTTGAATTGCTCTCCGCCGCTCACGCGCGCGGGCGCTTGGCCCACGCATTTCTCATCAGTGGAGCAGGTGGCAGCGGGAAGGAAAATCTAGCAGCCCGTTTGATTCAGACGGTCAATGGCTCTGGCCAGTCCGGGGGCTTCGATCTCTTTGGCGAGGCTATCGTCGTCGAGACTCCGCCCTTGGATGAGTTGGAAAGCGGCTGGATCAGAATCATCCGCCCACGGATGAAGTCCCGCCGCATCGGAGTCGAGGAAATCCGCGATCTTGAAAACACGCTTCACCTCGCCGCACCCGGTGGCGCTTGCAAGGTGGCGGTCATCACAGAGGCCGATCGCATGAACGATCAATCGTCCAACGCATTTCTAAAAACTCTCGAAGAACCTCCGAGAAACACGCTGCTGCTGCTTCTAACAGCCTATCCGCAGCGGCTGCTGCCCACCATTCTCTCGCGGTGTGTTAGAATTCAATTGTTAGGCGGCAGGCCCCTGATGGCCGATGGCGGTGCCGAGCTCGTCGCCGCGCTCAACACAGTGGCCTTGCGTGGCTTCGGCACTCCCGTCGCAGCACTGCACCTCAAGGCGGCCTTCACTTCCTTTCTCGCCGAGATCCGGGAAGCTGCGGACGATGCGGCAAAAGCTGCGGAAAAAGAAGAAACCGCCGCTTACAAAGATGCCACCGATGGGAGCTGGCTCAAAGAGCGCGAGGCCTTCCACAAGGCTGCGGCTGAGGCGGAATATCTCTCTGCCCGCGGTCGGCTCTTCGATGTCTTGCTGGCATGGATGGCGGATTTGCTGCGCCTCAAGGTGAATTCCAGTGGCCTTGATTTCCCAGACTCCGCCGCTTCGCTTCAAGCCATCGCCCAAGCGGAAACCGAATCCCAACTGCTCCGGCGCATGGAGGCGCTGGATTCGCTCCGCCGCACTCTTGAAACCAACGCCTTTGAACCGCTCGCCATCGAGGTCGGGTTTCTCAAGGCATTCGGTTAGATCAAAATTCTCCGCCTGGCCGGAGTGGCGCGCGATCGGGAATCGCCACACTTTCCAACAAAAGATCGAGACCTTCGAGGACATGAAACAGGCCTTCCGCCCACCGCAGATTATCCCAGGCCGGTCCTGCAAGCTCTAACAAATGGTCAAGGGTCTCGGCTCTCAGCAATGTTTCAAGGCCGTAGCCTGGAACGATGGCCGCCTCGTTGCGGACTGGATCCAGTACCACCAGGAGCGCGTGGTTGTCTTTGCCGCGTTGGCTGTCTCCAGCGAAGTTCCCGGCGTTGAAAAGCCAGAAGGCATGCATTCCAAAAGGATGCTCACTGGGGAATCCATGCATCACGACTTGAAGCACCAATTGCGGGAAACGTTGCTGGATTTTTCCAATCCGCGCTTTAAGTTTCACCTGATCGGACGCGGAAATCGAGCGAGTCGTATCCGCCACCACCGGTGCCAAGCGAGGTAAGGCACCTAATAAATTACTCGTCCGTGGAAAGGTGAGACGGCACGCCAAGCACTCGGTTGCATCGGCTTTTGCCACTGTCTGGCAGAACGGGCACTGCATGGAATGAAAATAAGCACTCAGCTAGCGCAACACGAAGAGAAATCCTCCGTCCCTGCCGCGCATCAGCCTCCGATATCGGTGCGACCGGAAAGCTGGGCACCTTCTTCCATCGAAAACACCTTTGATTTGATGTCGCCGTTGATTTTGGACTTATCCTTCAGCTCGCAACGCTCGGAAGTGATCTTGCCCTCCACTTTACCGTAAACTTTCACCTCACCGGCCGTCACGTCGCCCTTGATGATGGCATTTTCACCAATGGTTACCCGGCCCTTGTCCGAGGTGATTTCGCCATCGATTTTACCATCGATAATCATATCATTGGAGAAGCGGATGGAACCGATGATTTCGATTCCGCTGGAGAGAACATTTGTCGGATTGGCCATGACGGGAAGAAGGGATCAGAGGCAGGATCGAATGGCAATGGTAAAGATTTTTGGTTGTTCTTATTTTCGAAAAACTCAAGCACCCGCCATCCCTTTGTCCAATGGCTGAGGCGCGGGTTTGTCCTTTTTCATTAACGCCTTGCGCATTTTTTCCAATGCCGAATTCTGAAGCTGCCGAATGCGCTCGCGGGAAACGCCGAATTCACGGCCCACATCCTCCAACAACATCGGCTTCAGCCCGTTGAGCCCGAAGCGCTCGTCAATGGTGCGCCGCTCGCGTTCATTGAGAATCGAGAGCAAACCGTCGATCTCACCGTGCAAATTCTTATCGGAAAGCGCATCCAAGGGGCTTGTGGCGTTCTCATCGCTGATCACCTCGCCATATTCCGTGGCATCGCTCTCATTGATCGGAGCGTCCAGCGATGTCGGGCGCTGTGAAGCCTGCTTGAGCATCGCTATCTTCTGGC
>JBBRIB010000092.1:0-8902 GCA_038221745.1 Verrucomicrobiales bacterium | reverse complement strand
CCATGGGTTCTGATGCACTCTCCAGAAACTCTTGGGCGGAGCTGGGGCTGGTTCCGGCAGCGGCACCGTGGTTTCGCTCTGGCTCCACCATTCCGGCTCCCGTGGAAGTGGCGAGGAGGTCCATTCCAGCAGATCGCCACTTTGCCCGAGGCTTTGTTTCATGCCGAAGCGGCCGATGAAACCGATCTTCACCTCACGGCCTGATAGATCCACCGAATTCACAGTCGCCTGAGGCGGATGGGTCAACAGCGAGAGAGCATTCCCCTCCCGCCATGGATCCAGCGCGAAGGCGAAAAACGCAGGTAAGCGACGGGACCAGGCAAGCTCGTTGTGCGCGGCACCCGCGCCACCTTCGAACAGCAGATCCCGGTGGACTGAATGCCCTACTTTGAGCCAACTGTTATAGGCTTGGAGTGCGCCATTCCAATAGATGTTCGAGCTGCTCTCCCCCGTGCTGGACTCTGCCGTTCCCATATAAAGATAACGTCGTAAAGGCAACTTCGCCGCAGCATCACGCTGTGCCACCCATAGTGGTGCCGCCCAATACGCGGGTGAAAAAATGCCGATTCCTCCAAACCTCGCGGATTGGGAAAATCCGATGAAATCCGCAATCAGCCCACCCATCGAGGACCCTACTGTTAGTGTATTCGCCGCGTCTCCCATGGTGCGATAGTTCACATCCAGCGTGGGTATCACATTATCCAACATGAACCGCACATACGCCGTTGCATTTCCGGTATAAGTTTGCCCGGCATAGAAGATCGTCTCGCCTGCCGGAAGATACTCGGTGAGACGATTCGAGCCATAGCCATTTCCGCTGGGGATCGCCACCAGGATGGACTCGCGCATCCGCCCTTGCGAAGTTTCATAACCCGCGATGCGATCCGCATCCCATGTCCCGAATGGCCCGCCCGGGAAAAACACATTGTCACCATCATGGAAATAGACGACCGGATAACGCTTGTTGGAATTTTGATCATAGCCGCGCGGCAAAAGAATCCGGATCGGCCGCCCCGGCACACCCGCCACGGTGGAGCCGATCTGACGGGTTTCGAAACGCGGGGCGCTCACGGGATCGGGCGGCAGGTAGTTGAAAACCCCGCCGCCTTGGACGAGAAAAACATCCAGTGAAGTGCGGTAGTTATAGGGACCGCCCAACCCTTGATAAGGCGCAGGCACCGCTGGCGCTCCACCTTGGGCCGCACCAGAAGGAGGTGCGGGCGCATTGTCAAAATTACCTGCTCCATTGTTGAAGACAAACTCCAGTTCACTGCCGCTCGGCGCCAGCACTTGCACACTGAACGTCATTTCCCCTGCCACCCTTCCCGGGCCCCACGCGCTCATCGTCACTTCAGTCCATGCGCCATTGTGAGTGAGATCCCGGTAGAGAATATGCGGAGCCGCCCATGTGGTGCGGTAGAGGATCATCTTGCTTCCCCATGGCGGTAGCATGTGGGCCGTAGTCGTCACGTTTTGAGGGTCGCCAATATTTGTTAGATTCGCGGCATTGCCCCATGGACCTGTGGAAAAATTTCTTGAAATGAAGCGATAGGAAAAAGCCGTTCCCGCTTCCAGGGCCACGGTGCCGCGCCAGAGGTTTCCCGGAGTCCACGCCAGTTTGAGCGCACGCAGCGCAGTGCCGCCGCCCAATGCGGGATGCGCACCCAGCACACAAACCTCATTGCCAAACCCCACATCCGCCGTCACCGAAAACGCCACATCCTTGCGCACCGCGCTTTCGCTCTTCGCCGTCGCGCCATGGCACAGGGCCGCAAGTAGTATCACCAATGGGTTGAGTTTCACACCTGCAAATGTCTGATTGGCAAGCGATGGTTGAGCGAATTCTCCAAAAAGAATTTTCTTCTAATCGCCACCACCGCAGCCGCCACACCCCGCTCCACCGCCGCAACCGGAACTACCACCTCCGCAGCCGGAGGCGCTTCCACAGCCCCCGCTCGAAGCGCCCGCCCCGGCTCCGTGCATTTGTGCCAGCTCTCGATGCATCGCGGCATAGGCTGGAATACCGGCGAGGACAGCCGTTCCAGTGAGCGCGAAATTCAAGCAGATTTTCCCAATAACTGCGGGTATAGATCAAATGCAGGTGCCAAGCTTGATCGACCTGCTCGGAGGGCGTCACGGGATGCCCGGCATCCATAGCAAGGAGGATAAAACGCAGGTATTCACTCACAACCCTGCCGGCGTACGAGTGGTCCCACCCTTGTTCGCGGGCCAGGCGGCTGGCAAAGGGTAGGGCCGCCCCCGGTTCGTCGAACTGGAAACTCTCGATCCGATCACGCAACTGATTGACCTCCGGTGACATGAAGTGCCTATCTTTTATCAACTGCCCGCTGGAACGCCTGCTCTAATACGCAAACGGTGATAGATAACGCCACATAAACCTGCCCTTCGAAGCACCAACAAAAAGAACCGCTACCCATGGAAGGGTAGCGGTTTGAATGGACCGGTTGGACTTTTGCTTAGAAGCTGTAGCTCAGCCCGAGCGACGCGCCATGGCTCGATAGCCCGTTGTCTTCGGTGGAGATTTCACCACGATATCCCAAATCAAGCACGAGATTGTTCGTGATGTCGTATCCCGTTCCAGCGGTGACAAGGATCGCCGACTCCAGATCATTTCCGCGAACAGAAAAGGGAATGCCGGCGATGCTCGCGTCGATGGAGTCCGCTTCGCCCTTGAATTCATAGGCGTATGCGATGGAGGCGTAGGGTGTGAAAGCCCCGGAGCGTGCGTTGACACGGTAACCGATCAGCCCTCGCAGGGAATCGATATCATAGTCGCCGAATTGGAGATTGATTCCGCCGCCTTCGCGGTCAAAGCCGTCCACGTCGAGCTTCTGGTATTCAAGTCCGGCGAAGGGTCCGTGCTTCAGCGTCTCGGAACCCATGGCGTAACCCGCCGTCAGCAGGGCCTGCAAGCTGTCTGCATCCGTATCGGAGCTGAAATCACTACCCAGAACATTGGAGGACTGGTCGAAATCGTGAATTCCATAACCCGCCAGGAAATCGCTGTAGAATCCGAGTGGTGCCCCGTAGGTGCCGTAAACGGCGAAGCGGATGCTATCGATATCCGTGGTATCCAGATCCGCCGTGGAGGCATCCACCAGACCTCCGATCATGAAATTGGGGTTCAAGCGGTAATCGTATCCGACGGTGACCGCGCCGACTTCACCATCGAAGCCAGAGGTCCCGTTCGATCCGTCATAATCCTGCCTGTCCCCGGAAATGGAACCCCAGAGGCTACCCGTTGCGGGCGAACTCATTGAAGTGGTCTGGCCCGAACTGATCATTCCACCCTTGGCATCATACTGCGCCGGCACCGTCTTCATGGAACCCCCGCCCGAGTCCGTTCTTGCGGCGGCGAGGCGATCCTGCACCATGCGGTGGAGTCGGTAGTTGCTGTTGAAAATACTGCCGGAAATCGCGAATGTGCTTTCCGGTCCGATGGCATCAAGGGCATCCTGCACGGTATCTATGTCCGAAAGCGCAAGAGCTGCGATGAGATCCTGTTCCGGGTCGCCGAGTCCCGGCTGAAGCGCAAGAAGGTCAAGCGCGGCACCAAAGGACCGCTGGTTTCCTGAAAGCCCGGGGAGCGCGCCGAATCCGTAAGCGAGATCAAGCTCCAGATTCGTATTTGCATCCCCAAGGCCGGGGGTGAAAAACCGGGTAATCACCGCATCTAGGTAGTTCAATCCCGATCCGCTTGGATCAAACACACCGGTGCTGGTGATGTTCGGATTGAACTGCACACCAATGGTTCCGAGCGAACCGAAGCCTATGATCGCTTCATCACTATCGACGATCGTATATTTTCCCGGAGTGATCATCTTATCGAGCGAAGTGGGCGAAAGGCGGAGATTTGCGCCTGTCACATCGTAGGTGAACCCGGCACCGATCTGATCGATGATGTCGCTGTTGATTCCGGGAATGATGGGCGTGTCCGGGACTATGTCCACCCGGATGAAGGAATTCGGGCTATGCACCACATCCCCCAGGATCTGGACCGAGCCGACGGAGTTTTCCGGGATCGCATCGAGATTGATGGGGATCGCTCCCGCGCTGAATCCGCCCGCGAAGATATTGATATTGGCAACCCATTCGCCGGTTCCGCCAAGAGCGCCGCCGCTCGCGTTGATCGTCGAGACCAGAAGCGTGTCGCCCTCGATATCGGCGTTGATATAAAGTCCGCCACTATTGATGTTGATGACATTGGCAAATACGCCCAGGCCGCTCCCGACATCATCTGGCGTGCCGATGAACGCGACACCGCCACCTTCTTTGGTCACGGTAGCGAAGCCTTCCACATCACCGCGCACCGAATTGTTAAGCCCGTCCGGAACGGTTAGCCCGCCATTGAAGGTAAGCGTGTCGACTCCCGTGCCCGCGAAAATATTCCCTACGACGAGCGAACCTTGATTGAGGATGATTTCATCAGCGACCACGGTGCCTACGATGGCGTCTGTGAATTCCCCGGCGGAGGTTGAGCGGATTTCCCCGCTGTTGATCACCTGGAGTCCGAGGGGGGTAAGCCCGGAGGAGGTGGCGAAAATGGCGGTTCCGCCGACGATCACACCGCTGTTGTCCACGAATCCGTTATTGCCGAGATCGATGCCGATGCCCCCGTTGCCGAAAATGTTCCCGGCATTGTTGATCTCCGCGTCATCGCCCGCAAGGATACCACCCCGCGTTCCAGTGATGGTCGCGTTCGGATCATTGAAAACGGTCGTCAGGTTTCCCGAAAAAACTCCCAAACCATCGATCCCCGTTCCCGAAACGGTTCCAAAACTCTCGTTGACGAGAGTGAAGCCGTCTCCCGCCACGATGCCATCGGTTCCGCCGATGATCGAGCTTCCACCCGCAGGCGGGGTAAAGGTGTTGAAAATACTCAGGTCATCAAAGTTGGTGAAAATCCCCTCCTGCGCGCCGCTGAGCTGACCTCCGTTGAAGATCGTGTAATCGGGCGCGGTGACAAGCACCGCATTCTGGACAACGGCATCGCCGGTGAGGATGGCCCCGGTGCCGATCGTCACCATAGGACTGGGATCCAATCCTCCGCTGGCGGCCACCGTGTTGGCCGCAACGGTGTTTGGCGCGATCGTCACATCTCCGTTGGCGTCCGGGTTGATCACCCCTGCGGAGGTGAATTGGATCATCGCGGGCAATACGATCAGCGAGGGAAAAGTCCTCTTCAAATATTTGGAGTAGTTCGGTTTCATATGTATGTATTTTCGTTTTTTGACATTCGCCATCAAAGCGGCGTCGAGCCTATCCACCGTGGATGGATGGCTGGAATCTAGGTAGGTGACCCGGCGAAGCCTATGGGGTGAAACCCCACCCTGGAAAACGACTGTGAAATCGAGTTCTAAAGTCGTGTTCCAAACCCCGGCCTTCGAGGACTACGCGAACGAGATCGTGATCAATGAGGGGAACCACGTGAGATACTTGCGTGAGGTGCTCGGCGGAGCAAAAGTCGCCCGTCCCGCGATCAACCTGCGGGAGAGCTTGGTGACGCTGGGAAACCTGATCGGCATCCCAAATTTTGATCCGTTCGCGAACGAGGTCAATTTCCTGCTCGGGCGTTCGCCTTCGAGGATGTGGGTGTGACTGCCTACAAGGGTGCGAGTCCTCTTATTTCCACCAAGGGGTATCTAAAGGCTGCCGCCGGTATTCTTGCCGTGGAAGCCTATCACGCCGGGAGTGTGAGGACGGTTCTGTATGCGCAGGGCACCGCATTACGGAATCTCACCAACTCAATTTTCGATGTCCGTGCTTCGCTTGAGAACCAACCTGCCGGCGGCCCGCGCCTTGACCAGGGAATCCGCAGGAACGGAACCGCAAACCTTGCTCCCACGGACGGAAACTCCCTTGCATTCAGCCGCAATACCCGGCAGGTGCTCAACATCGTTTACGGAGCAATCAACGCGCCTTCCGGGTTGTTTTTCCCGAACGTACTCAACGGCGCAATCAAATAGGTTGCAGCCGCCTCAAGAGGCAGCATGGGATTTCCCTATGTGAGAAATCCCAGCGGAATATCAATCCCAACCGCCCTCCTCACCGCACGAGGAGGGCGGTTTTCCTCCTAAACCCGATCACGCTCCGCAAGCGGCCTTGCCATTGGCAGGATCTCCATGAGACGCAGTTGATTACGCTGTTGCGGGCCGATTGAAAACTGAAGAGCCATGTCTTAAGGGTCTTCTCATTATCATTTCATCCACACGGCGAACGCGTTTCGCCGCTCCTTGAATTTTTTGTCATGCACCCATTTGAACATCCAGCTGGAGAAACGCCTTGAATCCCTCAAAATTTCAAGCTAACAAGTTTTTCCGTGGCCACGGGATGGCCAAAAAAATTGATGTCCCGTTGTCTCTATAAGAAAAATACTTACCGACGCACCGACATACCATGACACTGAAACACAAAACAATCGCCGAGTTCTTCGGCACCTTCTGGCTCGTCTTCGGCGGCTGCGGCAGCGCCGTCCTCGCGGCGATGTTCCTCTCCGGCGGCGAAACTTCCGTCAATCTCGGCATCGGCTTCGTCGGAGTCTCGCTTGCCTTCGGCCTCACCGTGATGACCATGGCCTACGCCATCGGCCACATCTCCGGCTGCCATCTCAATCCGGCCGTCACCGTCGGCCTGGTCGTGGCGGGTCGCCATCCTGCATCGGAGGCCATCCCCTACATCATCGCCCAGATACTCGGCGGAATCGCCGGAGCGGCCGTTCTCTATCTCATCGCCAGCGGCAAGGACGGATTTTCCGCAGCGGGCGGCTTCGCCTCGAACGGCTTCGGTGATCTCTCGCCCGGGAAATATTCCATGGTCGCCGCGCTCGTCGCGGAAATCGTGCTGACCTTCTTCTTCCTGCTCATTATTCTCGGCTCGACCGATTCAAGGGCGCCCAAGGGTATGGCCCCCGTCGCCATCGGCCTCGGCCTCACCCTGATCCATCTCATCGGTATCCCGGTCACCAATCTTTCGGTGAATCCCGCCCGCAGCACCGCCCCCGCCCTGTTCGCAGGCGGAGCCTACATCTCACAGCTCTGGCTGTTCTGGCTCGCACCCATCGCCGGTGCCGCGCTCGCAGGCGTCGTCTATCCGTTCATCTCGGGCGGAAAGAAAAGCGCCTGATACCTTGGCCATCCGGCTTTGGACGTGCGCGAAAGTGCGTGAACGGCTGCTGGTGTTGGTTATGCGCT
Source organism: Verrucomicrobiales bacterium (assembly GCA_038221745.1). Taxonomy (GTDB): domain Bacteria; phylum Verrucomicrobiota; class Verrucomicrobiia; order Verrucomicrobiales; family Akkermansiaceae; genus Luteolibacter. Next base: position 1,691 of record JBBRIB010000092.1, on the reverse strand, counting down.
TCGATAAACCCCTCCTGAAGCAAACGACCGGGAGTGATAGAGACCAAGGGTTATTGTTCGCGGGTCATGAAGTTTGGAGTTCATTGCAAATCGGTGACTTCGGCCAATGGCTTCCGCCAGGCATTGGTGAGGTCCGGGCGCTGCTGCGAAAACACCTGGACGACGTGATCCGCGAAACCCGCCCCCGCCTCGTTGTAGAGGTTGAACGCGGTGTCCAGTCCGAGCTCGCGCAGTTCCCGGACCTCGTCGTCGAACTTGCCAGTTGCCGTGACAACCCCCTCGAATTCGTGCCGCTTCAGGGTCTTCGCGGCCTGCACGTTCGCGCCGTGTTTCGGCATCGCCAGCACCACGAGATCGATGGTTTCCTTCACTTTTACCCGCTCCCAGAAGTCGGAGTCCGTGGCATCGGCGAGCCGCACGTTGCGATCCGCCTCCTGATGGATCTTCACCGCCAGCGGATCCCGATCAAACCCGATGACGCGCCCGGGGAAACGCGCCTGGAGGTTTTTGTAGGCCACCAGGCCCACCCGGCCCATGCCGAAAATGGCGATGCGCTCGCCGTTTGTTTCAATCGGTAAGTCGTCGGGGTGCTGGCCTGCCGTTTCGAAACGTTTCAGGAAATCGCTGATCGGATCATACAACTCTTCCGCCCGCCGACAAATGGGAGCGGCGATCAGGATGCTGAGCGAAAGCGCCACCGCCATCGCCACCAGCCACTCCGCTGGCAGCCAACCTTTTCCGACGCCTAGGGCCACGAGGATGAGACCGAACTCGCTATAGGTCGAGAGTGTGATCCCGGCCATCCACGAGGTGCGGGCCCGCAGGTGGAAGCGGGTGAAAATCGTGAAAAACGCCAGCCCTTTGAGCGGAAGCAGCACGATCAGCAGCAGCGCCCAGAGCACTCCTTCCCGTGAAATGGCTCCCTCCAGCCCGATTTGCAGGAAAAACCCGACCAGCAGAAGATCCGTCAATCCCATCAGAGACTTGCTTAACTCCTTGGACCGGGGATGCGAACCGACCAGCACGCCCACAAACAAAGCTCCCAGATCCGCCTTTAATCCCACCTCTTCGAAGCCCTTCCCGCCCAGCACCAGCGCCAGAAAGAGCCCGCACAGCGTGATCATCTCGCCGTGACCCGAGCGCCCGATCAACGCACCCAGCCATTTCCGTCCTGTCAACAGCGCGGCTAACAGCGCGATCGCCCATAACGACGGTGCCTTGCCCGTGGAAAACGTCAGGAACAAGACTGCAAGAATGTCCTGCATGATCAGCATCCCGATTGTCACCCGACCATGCATCGCGCCCATGTCGCCGCTTTCTTCCAGGCTTTTCACCGCGAAGACCGTGCTGGAAAAACTCAGCGCGAAGGACAGCAGCAGCGCCGTCTGCCATTCCAGCCCCGCTGCATGGCCGGTCAAGGTTCCCGCCACCAGCAGCACCGGCGCAAAGACGGCGACCGCCGCCAGAGTGTGCAGTGAGGTGCCTGCCCAGATTTCCGGCCTCGCCAGCGTGCGCACCCGCAACTTCACGCCGATGCTGAACAACATCAGGGTCACCCCCAGATCCGCGATCACTTTGATCGCAGGGCCACCCGTTTGACCGCAAGCCTGAAGCACGAAGCCCGCAATCAGAAACCCCACCAGCGGCGGCAGGCGGAATTGCTGCGCGAGCAGACCGAAGAAAAACGCAAC
>JBBRIB010000091.1:0-8955 GCA_038221745.1 Verrucomicrobiales bacterium | reverse complement strand
CGAACAGACGGCTGGCACGTTCTGGGAGTTTTAAAATACCGCCCCTACCGGGCACGATGGCACCCCTTCCACATGGGATAACGTCCTCGGGGTGCACCGGCCCCGACCCCGCCCGCGCATCCATCACCTACGCGGGCGCGGCCACTGGAACTTTCTCTGGGACCGGCTCCGCAGTCACCCTGAGCTACAGCCCGGTGAATTCACTTACCAGGTTTTTTACCCGGGTGCGGGTAGGAAACTAGTAATCACAGACCGCCGCTCCATTTGACGGTAGTAAGCCTTGATGCGGAGGTGTTATTTCGTAGGGCCTCCACGTCGGGATCAAAGATCCGGGAAGTCCGAAGGAGAAAACTCCAAATACGCGAGTGTGGAATGGCTTGGCGCTTGGTATCATCACGGCAGGTGCGTTTTGGTTTTTTCAGAGGATTCTCCGAAGGCCGCCACGGCATCCGGATGAATTGGCTCGTCATGAGGGTGGATTTCGCAAAAATCCCGGCACGCATGAAGTTTCTCATTCCCGCTGTTCTCATCGGCCTGCTCGCCGGATTGCTGGGCGCATTGTGCGGCGTGGGTGGTGGCTTGGTGATGGTGCCCGCCTTCGTCGCCCTGTTAGGCGTGGAACATAAGCAAGCGGTGGCCACCTCAATGGCGGTGATCATCGTCACTGCGCTGGCCGCGACGGCGAACAACTCACGCATCGCCGGACTGATCGATTGGAAAATCGTCCTCGCCGTGGGCCTCGCCTCCGCCATCGCCGCTTGGTTCGGCAGTGATCTGATGCGTTCGTTGAGCAATCAAACCCTGACGAGGATCTTCGGGTGCGCGCTGGTGCTCTTCGGCATCAGAATGCTTTGGAAGGGGTAAATCTACGCCCATTTCCCGAGGATGGCCTGCCACACGCGCTCGACGTCCAACTCATTTTGGCAGCGGTGGTCCAGCGGGCACCTCGGCAGCAGGCAGGGCGCACATTCGACGTGCCGCCGCACGATGGCATGGCGTTTGCCAAGCGGCCTTTTCCAGGCAGGATCATTCGGGCCGAACAAAACCACGCAGGTGGCTCCCGCATGGGACGCGAGATGCGGTAACGAGCCATCCGCCGCCACGATCAACCCATGTACCGCGAGCAATGGAAGCGCCCCGGCAAGCGGTGCGGCATGAAATAACTCGATGCCTTGGCCGAGTCTTTCTGCCAGGTCTTTCCCAAGCGCCCGCCCGCCATCCACGCTGGCAATTGTCACCCGCCGGCCCGTCTCTAACAGCCTTTCACCGATCTCCACCCAACGTTCCAGCGGCCACTCGTGGCTGGGTCCGAAGTCGGAACCCGGGCAAAGCAGAACCACCCCGGATGCGGGATCAGCCCCGAAGGAAAGCGGGGAGAAAAACTCCGGCTTCGCAGTTTCCACGCCGAGCGCTTCAACTGCGGCGAGATAAAATCTCACCCGGTGCTCCAAAGGCCCTGCCGAGAAACCAAGCGGATGCGTCAGGCGCTTTTTCAATGCTCCTTCGCCAGATCCCAGGCGGCGCTCGATTCCAGCGATTTGAAAAACCTCTGCTGCAAAGCCGCTGTCCCAAGCGAGGGCGGCTTGCCAGTTGCCGTGGATTTCGGCGGCCACGGCTTTCGGCTTGGCTTTTACGGGAAAAGCAATAATTTCCAAGCCATCCAGCGTTTGCCAAAATTCATGTTGCTCCGCAGGGCACAGGATTCCGACTCCGAGGCCGGATGCCACCAGCGCCCGCAGGGCGGGCACCGCGAAACAGGCCTCATCCCAACGCTCCGGTGCCGCCACCAGCATTCCCCTATCGTTTTTTGTCACCGGGGCAGTTTAGGAGCCTTTTATCTGTCCTAGCCAGCCTGATTTGGGGCATTGATTTGCGGATTGCCAAAGCCCTGCAACTTCGTTAGCTTGCCGCCCCGCAGGCCTTCGAGTCCCGGAACCTGCCCACTAAACCGACTCAATACTGCTGTGGGATTTTTGGATGCTATCAAACGCTGGCGATTGACCCAACAGGGACTCTCGTCCGGGAGAAAACGCCGTGTGCATATTGAAAACGCGGTCGTTCAGGCCCTGGAGGACAGCCTCGCGCTGAAAATCTCCCTCTATGCCACCTTCGCCGTGGGCACCGGAGTGCTGGTCCTTCGTGCTTCGGCGGACACGGCCTTCTCGGCAGATCCGATCAAGGGCGCGCTTTACGGATTCATCATCGCCATTACGGCCATCGTGATGTTCCAAGTCAGTCTGCAATCCTCATGTCGGCGCAACAGCCGCGTCCTGCTTGTGTTGGGTGGCGTGATCGTGCACCTGATGATCGTCCGCTTGATCATGGGTCTGACGGAGCTCGGGACGATTCCCGAGGTTTTCAGATTCTTCTTCGTTCCCTTGGCCCTCATGCCCATGCTTCACGGCGTTTTACTTGGCAGGGCCGTTGGCGCGTTTTCAGCCGTCTATGTCACGCTCATCGGCTGCCTGCTGGTGCCACAGGGTGAGGTGCTGCCCTTCATGATGCTGAGCATGGTCTGCGGGATCAGTTGTGTGCTGCTCACCAATCGGGTCCACAAACGTAGCCAACTCCTCCGCACTGGAATCTACCTCGGCCTGATCACCCTGCTGCTGGGTATCCTTCTTGGTCGCCTCGACATTGCCGCGATTTTCGGCCCGGATTCCATCGGCCACTTGCAACTCCTTGGCATCGGCTCGGGCGCGGCGGTGGGCACTGCCGTCGTCACCGCCCTGATCATCAGCGGCCTGCTGCCGATTTTTGAAGGGTTTTTCCAGCTCACCACCGATATAAGTTGGTTGGAACTCAGCGATCTCAACCATAAATTGTTGCGCCAAATGCAGCTCGAAGCCCCCGGGACTTTCCATCACAGCCTCGTCGTCGCCGCATTGTCCGAGGCCGCAGCCGAAAAAATCCAGGCAAACGCCCCGATGTGCCGTGTTTGTGCCTATTTCCACGACGTCGGAAAACTGAAGAAGCCCGGCTATTTCATCGAGAACCAACATGACGGAGAGGAAAATCCTCATGACACACTCACACCCACCATGAGTGCGCTGATCATCATCGCCCACGTCAAGGATGGCATCGATCTGGCGGTAAAGAACAAGCTTAACCCTCGCATCATCGATGTGATCCAAGAGCATCACGGGGATTCTCTGGTCTATTATTTCTACCGCCGCGCCCAGGATCAAAAACGCGCCGAGCTTGAAAAGGTGGATCGCCGAATCGAAAACCCCGAAGATCTGCCGATGGTGGAGGAGAAAAATTTCCGCTATCCCGGCAGCCGTCCCAGCACCCGCGAGAGTGGCATCATCGCCCTTGCGGATAGCATCGAGAGCGCCTCACGTTCCTTGCAAAAGCCTACTCCCTCGAAAATCCGCGCCCTCGTCGATGACATCGTCCGCACCAAGATCAACGATGGCCAACTCGACGATTGCCCGCTCACCCTGCGCGAGCTCGCCCTCGTTAAAGAAAGTTTTTCCGCCACCCTGCGCAGCATGCTCCACAGCCGTATCGATTACCCCAAGGACGAATCCAGTTCGGGCAGGCGCGTTTCGAATATCGAGCGCAACGATCTCTCGACAGGTGGCCGGGTGATCCCGATGCCGAAGCGCGCCTAACGCATTCCAGCAGAAATCTTAAACCATGTCGCTCGAAGTCATCATTGGGAACAACCAGGAAGCCACGGAAATCCCTGAAAGCTGGCTTACGGCTTTGGAAAGTGTGGCCCACCTGGCAGCTTCACTCGCACTGGAAAACGCTGCGGACGCGGATTCACCGCTTCACCACCTTGCCACGCTTGAAGTGGCGCTCGTGGACGATGCCACCAGCGCCAAGGTCCACCAGGATTTCATGGACATCGAGGGAGCCACGGATGTCATCACTTTCCACCACGGAGAAATCGTCATCGGTGCCGAGGTGGCCGCCCGCCAGGCCACCGAGTATGACGAGCCATTGCCACGGGAACTTCTCCGCTACTTCGTCCACGGACTGCTCCACCTCGCCGGTCACGAAGATGATACCCCCGAAGCCCGCACAACGATGGAGTCCGCTCAGGAGAACATCATCACCCGGCTTTGGACTCCTGATCTGGAAGCTCGTTTTGGCAATTGATCGTTTTGCGGCTCAAGGGTCCGAAGCCCCGAACAAACGGCCCAACGCAGGCGGCTTCAACTCCGCCGCATGATACAACAAAACCCGCAGCTTTTCTAACAGCTTTCTGGCCGTCAGACTGTCCCGGCACAGCGCACGGATCACCCGCACCCCACCCGTGAGCGGGCCATGGCCCAGATAGGCATCCTCACCATTGAGCGCATCCAGCGCCTCCCCGGGCCATTGCCGCGCCATTTCCCCCGCCGCATAGACCGATAAATAATGCGCTGCTGGAAACTTCGCCCGCAGGGCTTCCAAACTATGATCACCCGGCTGCAAGGGGTAGCGCTCGCGTGCGATCAAGGCCCCATCCAACCAAAGGTCCAATTCCCATCGCAGCTCTTTGTAAGCAAAAACCTCACCCATCGCCACTCGTCCGGGAGCAATCCATTCGAAAAACAACAAGCTCGCCGAAGCGTGCAAATGGATCTCCGTTTTCTGCTCATACCTCGCCCCCGCATGCGGGATGAACGGCTCGGGGATCCACTCCAAAGATGCGTTTTCGGCCACTTCGAATTTCTGGGAACTCACCGCCGCACTGCCCGAGCGCGTCCGATAGACCCGCGAGGCCGAGGGCGTGCTGAGGACCAGTTTGGCGCCCGCCGCCACATGGATGTTTGATTCCAGACGATCTCCATCGAAGAAACCTGCCGTCGGATTCACGATGCTCAACACCCGCCGCCCCTCATCCATGTGGGATTTGCTCAAATGGATGGGTGCCCGGAAACTCTGCTCCGCAATGATCGGCACACCATCTTCACGGCACGCGCAGCGCAAGCGCAGATGGCCCGAGATTGAAGAGCCGGAAACCGGGAGCGCGGAATTCATTTTATCCTCCATTTATACAAAAAGATATTCACGCTTCAGCCATTCTAACAAACCCTCTTTTCCCTTCTCGGACTTCAGATCCGCGAACAAAACCGGCCTCGTGCCTCGTTGGATTTTCGCATCTCGCGCCATCACTTCCAAGTCCGCCCCCACGTAGGGGGCAAGCTCGGTTTTATTGATCAGTAGCAAATCACTTGTCCGGATCGCCGGCCCGCCTTTCCTTGGAATTTTATCCCCCTCCGCCACATCGATCACATAGATATAAGCATCTACCAATTCCGGCGAGAACGTCGCCGATAGATTGTCCCCGCCGCTTTCGATCAGGATGAGTTCCAAATCCGGATGGCGATTTTCAAAATCAATCACCGCCGCCATGTTCATGCTCGTGTCATCCCGGATCGCCGTGTGCGGGCAGCCGCCGGTCTCCACCCCGGTCACCCGGTCGCTGGGTAAAACATTTTCGCGCAATAGAAACTCCGCGTCTTCACGTGTGTAAATGTCGTTGGTGATCACCGCCAGCGAGACTTCATCCTTCAGCCATTGGCATAGGCGCAGCACACACATGGTCTTGCCGGAGCCAACCGGGCCACCGATCCCAAGACGGAAGGGACGTTTTTTAGGACTAGGAAATGAAGAGTCTGGCATTGGCGCGGGCATGGCGGAGTGAAGCAATTTCTAAAAGTGGATTGAACCAACCATCGGGTTCCACGGAGACGGAATGATCGATTTTTTCACCCAGCAGCGTCAAGCTGCGGCGGGCGATGAGTTGGCACGCTGTTTGGCCAATCCGCATCAACTTCATGGAGGCTGCCGTCAAGGTGACGACCGCCTGGAACGCAAACGCCCGCGCCGCCTGGGCCACGGGAACGCCGGCAAGCTCAAGCGCCGTCACCACCAGGTGATGGCTGCGCGGCGATGCCTCACGATAGCGCACAATCAACGGCGAGGGATCCAGCTGCACCAGCAGATCCAAGCGTTGCGAACCAATCCGGCGGCTTGCATCACGGAGTTCTGCGGGAATCCGCCAGGCATCCAGTTCCCGATCAATTTCCATCATCAAATCAAAATCCCCAGCCCGCACCGCCGCGTGCGCCTTTGCGAACAATGGGATCTCAAAGGTGAGCAATGCAGGTAAAATCTGCCGTTGGATGAAATTTTCCAAATCCTCCGCGTTTCTAACAACACCTGATTCCACCAACTCCTCCAGCCCGAACGAATGCGCGTAGGCCCCGGAAGGATAGGCGGTATCATTCGCTTGCAAAAGCCAGAGTTGAGGATCGGTCAACATGGAGGAAAATTTTTATCAATCGGGAACGGCCTCAAGCATGTGCCATCGCCTTGAGAGGAGTGAAGAGAACTTCCGGTTCGGTAAAGCTCCAGCCTTCCCGCAGGAGCAGTTGGGCCATCGCTTCATCATGGAGAACCCGAATGCCCGTGGGAAGAATCTGTGCGGGCAGGTGGAGATTGCCGATTTTCCATGCCACCAGCGCCCCATCTGCCATCGACTCGAACGCCACTTCATAGACCTTCTCGACGAGCTGCCGGACGATGTAGTCACAGCCGTTTTGATGAAAAATCACCCCCCCGTCCGTGAGCCTTTCTTCCAGATCAAATCCGAACTCCACACCATCCGCCGCCACCCCGCGCCAGCGCCGCTTCAGGAATTGCCGCCGCTCTGCCGCAAGCTCGATCTGATGGCTCAGCGGGAGCCGGGAAATTGGGGCGGTCATTGCGTGAATCAGTTGCATTTCAAACGAGGGTGGCAAATTGAATTCGCCGCCTCCATTGAGCAGATGGCATGCCCTATTCATTGCGAACGAATGCCTTAACTCCAAGCACCCGCAAAAGATAATCAATTGCCAAGCTCCCATTCCAAGTTTAAAAAATCCGTGTAACACGCATCCATGCAAAACACCCCAATTTCCGCAGTCTCCCGCAGAAGTTTGCTCAAACTCTGCGGATTCGCCGCGTTGGCCTCTCACAGCTACGGCCAAAGCGCCAACAACACCGTGCGGCTCGGGTTCATCGGCTGCGGGCGGCGCGCGCATGACCTGGTCAAACTTTTTGGTAAAATCAAAGAGGTTTCAATCGTTGCGCTATCAGATCCTGATCCGGCCCAGATGGATTCTCTCGCAGCCGCTCTATCAGGAATCACCACCCGCTTGGAAAAAATCCAGGACTACCGCAAGCTCCTTGAAAAATCAGACATTGATGCGGTGGTGATCGCCAGCCCGAACCACTGGCACACCTTGCACGCCATCCATGCCATGCAAGCGGGCAAAGATGCCTACTTGGAAAAGCCCGTGACTCACGATCTATGGGAAGGCCAACAACTTTTAGCCGCAGAGAGCAAGTATGGCCGCATCATCGCAGCAGGTTTGCAAAGCCGCTCGGACCCCGGAGTGCAAAACGGCGTTGCTTACCTTAATGAAGGCAAGCTTGGGAAAATTCTCGGAGTCCACATCTGCTGTTTAAAGGAGCGCGACTCCATTGGGAAATCAGCGCAAGCGATCACGCCCCCCACAGGCACGGACTACAATCTATGGCTAGGCCCCGCTGCGGAGCTTCCCCTGTTCCGCGGGGAGTTCCACTATGATTGGCATTGGGCATGGAACACGGGCAATGGAGATATAGGCAATCAAGCGCCGCATGAAATCGATATTGCAAACCGCGTGCTCGGAGACCCCGGCCTCCCCAAGTCCATCCGCAGCTTCGGCGGCAGATTCGGCTGGGATGATGCGGGGGAAACTCCCAATCTCCAAGCCGCATCCTACCTGCTCGGTGGAATACCGGTCATCATCGAAGTCAACAACCTCAAACTGGCACCCGCTCGTAACACCGTCGGCACCCGCGATGGCATCCGCATCGGCGTGGTGGTCCGTTGCGAGGGCGGCCAATTGCGCGGCGGCATGGGTGGAATGTATGCCGTGGCCGATGATGGCAAAACCACCCTTGAGAAATTCCCCGGCGATGGCGGAGCAGGCCACCAGGAAAATTTCATCAATGCGGTGCGCTCGCGCCGCCATGACGCAATTGCATCTCCTCTCTCCACTGCGGTCAACGCAACCGCAATTGCCCATGCGGCGAACGTTTCCTACCGCAGCGGTAGCCCCACCGACGAAGAATCGATCCTCAAATCCTTCGAACAACTCCCAGCGCTCGGTAGCATCCTCGCGGATCAATCCAAACAACTTGCCGATTGGGGAATCTCAACTCCCCAATACACCTTGGGCCGTGGCATCGAACTGGAAGCGACCACCGCCGCAGCTCTAACACCTGGGATCGATCCCACCTACAGCCGCCGCGCCTGCCGTGCGGAGTTTACGATTCCAGAAGTTTGATTTGATGGATTTTCCCATCCTCCTCCACGTGCACCGTGCGCAATGTTTCTTCACCTGCCACAAAGGCCGGGATGTCTTCGGGTTCCAGCAGCATCAAGGCGGTGGACCAAATTTCCGCAAGCACCGCTGTGGGGGCGGTGACCCACACGTGGGTGCAGGCCGTGCACGGCAGCGCCTCAGCACCCGCAGGATGCACGATGTGGCTGCCTTGAATGGCGGTGCCGGAAGCACTCAATGAGGCATTGTGTAAAGTAATGCGCGCAGGCCCCTCGCCACCCGTTAGATCGACCGGCCAAACCTGCGGCCCGAAGGCTAACAACGAACTGGCCCCCGCGGATAACATTCCGCCCTGCGATCCCCAATCGACGAGTAGCTGCCGGAGTTGATCGAGGGCGAAACCCTTACCAATGCCACCTAGGTCCAGTTGCCTGCCGGGTGCGATACATGAAACGGCGGGGAAATCCGGGTGAATGACAATGCTGCCATCGAGTGGCGGCGGCTCTCCCGCATCACGGTTTTTCAAATGCTCGATGCGATTGCCGAGCGTGATATCAAACAAGCCACCCGTGCGGGCGTGGGCATCCAGCGCTTGCAACAGGCATTGATGGGTCACCTCGCTGATGTAACGAATCTCGCC